>VBLN01000019.1 GCA_005878685.1 Deltaproteobacteria bacterium
AGTTTTTTTTACCAAAGGAGTCGGCGTTCATAAGGAAAAACTGGCTTCTTTTGAGATGGCACTCAGGGTTGCTGGTTTAGCACACTGCAATTTGGTCCTCGTCTCCAGCATCTATCCGCCAGGCTGCAAGACTATCCCCAAGGAGGAAGGATTGAAGCTCTTACAGCCCGGTGAGATCGTGTTTGCAGTCTACGACCGAGAAAGCAACAACGAGCCGAATCGCCTCATTGCGGCTTCCGTTGGCTTGGCGATCCCCGCGGATTCCTCCATGCACGGCTATCTTTCCGAGCATCATTCGTTTGGCGAGACCGATGAAAAAGCGGGGGAATATGCCGAAGACCTCGCCGCCAGCATGCTCGCCACCACCGTAGGAATCGCACCGGTAACTGAGGTACTTTGGGCTCGGCTTTTGAATCTTGACCATCTTGACCGATGCTCTTCTTCGTTGCCTCATGGTCGAAAGAAGAAAGTAAAAAGACAAAAATGATCATCTCGCTTCGACGTTTCGTCCGTAGCCGTGAATAGTAAGGGCTCGCTGCAGGAGGAAATCCTAAAACAAACGTTAGAAGGTCAGGTTAAAAATAGCGAGGCTCAGGACCAGTTAGCTCAGCCTAATAAGGAAGCGGCCAAATCCGGCATCCAGCAGGCCAGAATCGTCCCGCCCACAAGAAAGAGCCTTTCCTAATCCTTGCCAAATCATTTGAGCTTTTGAGAATTTCCGAAAGGTGAAAGTTTCACGAATGCGATCCCAGGGGTCCTGTTTTTCTCTCTTGCTTTCCGCTTTCACCTTTCACAACTCCGCTTTCGTCTGACGACGCTGACGCACCCACCCCACGGAAATTGAGAGTCGATAGACCTCAGCCGCATTTGTTGCTTGGCTTACAGCCACTACGGGAGTAAGCTTGAGTCGATCGCGTATAAGAAAGGAGAGGACAATGAACGAACCAGTCATAGAGCAGACGCTGAGACGGTTGGAGCGCTTGGAAAGAGAAAACCGACGGATCAAACGGATAGGTGTCTGCGCGCTCTTCGGAGCCGTCGTACTCATCGTCATGGGACAGGCCGGACCCAGCAACGTCGCTAAGGTAATCGAGGCTGAAAGGTTCGTCGTTCGCGGCGCCGCCGGCTCTGTCAGCGCGGTGCTAGGCGTAAACCCCGATGGCAATATGGGGCTGGAGATAAGAGATAAGAGCGGGAAGGCAGGTGTCGCGTTGGGCATGGGGTCCAGCGGCAATCCGGCGTTGCGGCTTGACGGTCAGGACGGAAAGACGGGAATCGCGCTGGGAGTGCGATCGGACAATACCCCGGCAATGGAACTCTACAACAAAGAGGGGAAGACTGTTTGGGCCACGCCGTAAACGTTTTAAGAATTCTCGAAACGTCGAAGCGAGATGATCATTTTTGTCTTTTTACTTTCTTCTTTCGACCATGAGGCAACGAAGAAGAGCATCGGTCAAGATGGTCAAGATTCAAAAGCCGAGCCCAAAGTACCTCAGTTACCGGTGCGATTCCTGTTTCGATCTCATCGCCTCGATTGCGGCCTTGAGATTCTCCACCCTCTCGCGCCCGCTCGGATGGCTGCTTAAAAACGGCAACAGAGCAGGACCGGAGATGTCAAGCAACTTTTCCTGCAACCGGATCGCGCCGTACGGATCATATCCGGCCGCGTCGGCATAGCCAATTCCCAGAGTGTCGGCCTCACGTTCTTCGTCTCGACTGTACGATGTATCGATCAGATCCGCGGCAAGCCCAGCGATAGCTCCTCCGGCAGGCACCCCCGCAGTGCCCAAACCCAACCCGACCAAGGTAGCGATGCCCTGAAGTGTGCTGCTCCGACTTCTCGCCGCTCCACCATGATTCCTGGCCAGGTGAGCCGCTTCGTGTCCAAGCAAGGAAGCAAACTCATCGACGTCGTCCTGAATAACTTTTAGCATGCCAAGATTCACGGCGATTGTAGGCATGTTGTTCACCAATGCGGCAAAAGCATTGCGATCGCTCCCCTCCACGACAAGGAGTTCGGCTTGGACACTGGCTGTCCTCACAATCCGGAAATGAGCAAGCAAAAATTTTTGCATGGCAAGCCTGTCGACCGTCGCCACGACCTGGTTATGACCCACGAGATCAATCGTCGGAGCCGGCGTCACCGCCAGATCTCTGATACGCCAGGCGAGCTTCTGCTGCGACGCGACACAGCCCGAAAGCAGCAACACACACCCGGATAGAACCAAACACCCTAAGCGCTTACCCATTTCGGACCAGCTTTTTTTCTGACGGAGATCTTCAATTGCGAAAACATGGGAGGCCAGACCCCTATCCTCCCTCGGTCTACCAGCAAAAGCGGGCCTGAAGATGGGCATTCTCCCATCACACATTCAGGGCTGTTGACCCAGGAACACCTTCTGGCATCTTTGCCTGGATCGGAGATTCGAATCCCTACAGGGGTCAAGACCGCCTTTTTCATCCGCGTGACATCCCATGAAAAAGTGGGACAAGATTTGACACGAGATCGTTATTGCATAGGGCACAATTGTTGCGCTGCGGTCATACCGACAGACGTTGATGCTATGAACTGATCACTCCATTTGGTCACCATGGGTGTCAGGGAGCAAGTGGTGAAACCGGCAACCGTCGTTGTCGGTTTTTTTATTTAGTCTGGGCGCCTTTGCCTCAGGCGAGGAATGAATTTCGCTTCTCGGTTATCGCTCCGGTAGAGCTGGCACCGCGAAGCTGAAGAAAAGAGTGGGAGCTATGCGGGTAAAAACCATTTATGAGAGGTCTCTTGCAAGGGATGCGGCGATTTTTGTCGACCCCGCGGACGGTGAACTCCTAGAGAGCCTTTCAAAGAAAACCCACCGGGACGGAGAGGAAGGGCTGATGCTGGCGGTGCTGGAAGATGCCATTGAATATTTCCAGGAGTATCTCCTCGCGAAAGATAAGAAGGGCAAAGAGCTATTCCAGGAGGCGGAAGAGTGGATTCTGGAGAAAAATAGCGAATGGATTTTTTCTTTTGAGTATATCTGTGAGGCTCTAGGGCTAGACTCCAATTATATGCGTCAGGGGTTGCTGCGTTGGAAGGAAGCAAAGCGCAAGGATCGTCAAGAAGCCAAGATTCACGGCGATTGTAGGCATGTTGTTCACCAATGCGGCAAAAGCATTGCGATACAAACCGGGGCGAGCCGTATGCGGCGAGGTGAAGGGTAAAGGAGCGGAAATGAAGCCGGAGCCAGATCCCCCCTTAAGATGTCCTTGGTGCGGGCATGTCGTATGCGATTCGTGCGAGCAAGCTAAGAAACTTGAAAGTGAGCGATGGATTCTATGTTGTCAATGCAGTCGAGGAGCGGTTATCCGGTTTTGGCAGCCTCGAGGACTGATGTGAGAGCTAGTAGAGCGATTGAATTTCTACGGGCAACATTAACCCGGCCAGGCTTCTGACCGCTACTACCTATGATTCGGAGCTCACCGACTTCAGGGCCGTGCTCAGCAATGAAAACGACAAGGCCGAGAAAGAAGCTGAAGAGACAGCGAGACAAGCGGAAGAGGCTTTATGGCTACATGCGCTTTTAAGCTTATAAAGCTGATTCTCAAGACTATAGTGCTAGGTGTTGGGCTCGTTGTCTCGTTCTACTCAGCTACTTTGCTCTTCGATTTTATCGATTGGCCATAGTGGGTTGAACCCTGCCATCTCTCTCAAGCGCCGCTTTGCCGAAGGCGGCGCCCCGAGGAAAATCCCGGACATTGCCGATCGTAAACACATAGACTTCCTGCACGCATAGAAAGAAGTCGCGGCAGATAGGGACCCATCGATGATTTTGGCAAGGAAGGCTTGCGTCTGCGGCAGGCGGTCCCGCTCGACCGCCTGGGTGCGCCACGCAAGTTTCATAAAGCACCCCTTGCGCTGGATAACCTTTCAATGGTAGTGGCTTAGATCAAGCTCAGCTGGGCCTTCGAATAGTAGGCGAAAGAATAACAGAGTAACACGAGGCCAGTGAATTACCACACTTCAGGATGGGGCCTGCTGAGGTGCGGTAAGCAGAAGTGGAAGGCCCGGGCAGTCTTTCCCGGCGAAGCATTACCTTAAACGACAACGCGAGGGCGTGGTTCCGAAAACATGTTCTGCTCCTGCTGGAAATCACGTTCCAGGGCCAAGGACACTAATATTTCCCCCTAAGGAGGAGAACATGACGAACAAAGTCTACGTAGGTGGATTGTCCTACGCCACCACCGACAAGCAGCTGGAAGAGCTCTTCTCAGCGCACGGAACCGTCGAGTCCGCCCGGGTGATCATCGACAAATTCACTGGCCGGTCCAAGGGCTTTGGATTTGTTGAAATGAGTTCCGGCGCGGAGGCCCAGAAAGCGATCCAGGCTCTGAACGGGACTGAGTTTGACGGGCGCAACCTCACCGTCAACGAGGCCCGGCCGCAAGAGAAACGGTCGGGTTTCGGAGGTGATCGGCGGGGCGGCAGCGGTGGTGGTGGTGGGCGTAATCGCTGGTAGTCTTATTTCCTAAAACCTAAACCAAGAGAGGGGGTGTCAGGTCGGTCCGCACCCTTTTCTTAACACCTCCTCACCGCGCCATAGCGGCTGCGTTTTTGGCAGCGAGGGTTCCTGTTACCTCGGCCATGTGCTACAGTGTTGAATATGGGAAATCAGACATACATGAAGCGCCAGAAGGAGTTGGCACGCCAACAGAAACAGAGGGACAAGGCCGCCCGCCGACTCCAGCGCAAAAGAGAGAAGGTAAAGGGCGGACCACCCCTTGAGGGTGAAGTCGCGGACCTGGCAAAGAACCACCCGGAACCGCAGCCGGAACAGTGATCACTGTTTCCGCCCGGAGCGCCTAAACATTTTCAGCCTCTCTATCCGTGGCCGTTTCCGCCCCACACTCTGCCATCGACCCATAGCTTTGCCAGCTCTAGAGCATATGAGTCGGCCTCTTTCCGCGAATCGAAACTCGATCTTCTCCGGCCAAAGATCGGTATCATTTTGACCGTCTTCCCGTCATCGATGATCACAGTCGCTCTGGCAACCCATTCTCCCGCTCGAAGCTTCTCGGAACCAAGCTCAATGAGATGGCCTTTATAAGATACTTTTTTCATCCTTAGGTGGAGGCAAGATAAGCGGCAGGATATTTTCGTATTTTCGCAATTGCGAAAACATGAGCATGAGTCAGACGGCCACGCTCACGAACCCTAAGCACAGCCAATTTTTTAGTACGAATAGGTGAATTTTTCACTGCAATCTATTTTTAATAAACCGCAGAAAAAGTCCCGGACCTCCGGCAGCGTCATGAAGTCGTCATAGTCGTAGTTTGGACCGTAACTGGACCAAATCTCCGCTCCTGGCTCAATATCCTTTAAGGCAGACAAAATAAAATAGGGATGTTGGCAAAGTTGCTCGATCGCCGCATTCTGGAAGTCGGTTTCTATCCCATTGATCTCGCTGGGCGCAAAATTGATGCGGCTCACGTTACCGCCGTAATCTTTACTATCTATGTATTTGTACGGATGCGTCTTTTCCCACGCGCATTCCGGTATGGATGCAATATAATGATTGCCGTGGGAGGAGTCGTCATCCGAAACAAGCCGGCCGCCCAACTCGCCGATCACCTCGCCTTTTTTGATTTTTACGGCGGCAAACAGGCCGTTGCCGGCATAGGGAATCGTTGATGTTTTGACAATAGTCCTCTTATCATACTCTCTATTGACTCTCAGCAGCGGAATCTTTTGGGCGGATTTTTGGGCATGCAGAAGCGGAAAGATGTTTAAAATCAAAATTGCGGAGAAAAACAGAATATAAATATAATATGGTTTTCTCATATGCCATTCATCCTTGCGGCGCCATGCCCTTCTTCCTGAGTTCGTCGATGGCGTCGGCAGTCTTTTCGAGGGCGTCGACGCCCATCCCTTTGAGCACGTGGGACGCCTTGGTGAACTGGATGTCGTCATAGGGCACCACCTCGATCCGGTTGCCCCACGGGTCGCGGAAATTGAGCCGCCGGTCGAGCGTCTCGACGCCAAGTTTTTTCAGCGCCCGGCGCACCGGCTCCCGGTCGTCGACGACAAAACCGAAATGGCGCTTGTCATCAGCCTCCTGGGTCTTGCCCAGGCTCAACTGGATGAACTGGTCTCCGAGATCGATAAAGGCGTTGCGCTCGCTTTTGCCCCGAAGCGTGAAATCAAAGATCGCGCCGTAAAATTCAAGCGCTGCTTCTAAGTCCCCGACCTCCAGGACCACGTGGTTGATCCCCAATGCGCGGGCCTTTTTTTCACCCTTGTCGCTCATCGATGCCCCCCTTTTGTTGAACCGGTCAACTAGCTCGTGATCTTTGCTAGCTAATCTGCCACTGAGGCGGCGCCAGGGCAAGAACCAGCTGGAGAAAGAGAAGGATGCGCTTCATCGCCGTAATCCAAGACCAGAGGTGAAACAGAGATCGTAACTTCACGCGACTTGGCGATACACGGTCGATTCTCTGGCGCCACAGCCGTTTCTTGTGATACGGCTATGTGCTAAATTGGACGCCACCGTCGAGAAACAAGCCGGAGGCCATATGCAAAGAAAGCAAACTCTGTTGCCACTGCTTGCCGCCTTTCTCCTCAGCTCTTGCGCTACATTAGGAATACTTTCGGATGCTCAATATGAATTCGACCAGGGATTGGCATTGTTTAACCGTGGCAGCTACGAGGAAGCGATCCCACGATTTCAGAGGGCGACGGAGATCGAGCCAAATTTTGGTCGAGCCTATCTTTACCTGGGTCGGTCTTATGTGAGCCTAAAGAGATGGCGTCAGTCCCTTACTCCCTTGCGCACGGCCTATAGGTTATCGCCGGAAGATACTAAGAGAGAGGCCTTAGATTTCCTAATCGACGCCCTTTTTGCTGTGGCTCTTGACGACTCTAAGACAGGCAATTTTGGCTCTTCGATCGGTCATTTCAGGGAGATCCTTGAGTTACAACCGACATCCGGAAGAGGCAGAAGTGAGATGGTGAAGGCATTGATTGCCCATGGCGGAAACTCCCTGTCCAGAGGAGATGTATCGCAGGCTGTCTCCGCTTATACGGAGGCAGTAAAGTTATCGCCGAATAGTTTTGATGCCGTTTTCGGGCTCGCCCAAGCCTTCTTCAGGAATGGTGAGTTTTACAGAGCCTTACAGACGGCTCAGGATGCGATGCGATTGGACCCGGCAAATCGGGAGGCGGAGTCTCTCTTAAGAGATTTGCAAAAACGATAGGGTTCCAGACCCGCGTCTCATCTCATCCTGCAAATTCATTGAATTTTCCTGATACGGCTGACCTTCTATTCTAGATCATTGTTTCTGCCATCATAGTTTCGAAATCTGGCGATCACGGATAACGATCACGCTCTTCCCGTTCCGTTTTCCGCTTTCATGCTTCATCCTTGCGCTTCACACGGCTCTTTGACTCTCGCCCCGCGCCTCATGCCTTCCGCCTGACGCCTGTCAATGGACATTCGTCCGCTGTTGGACTAGTGATATTAAGAGATCTAACATGAAATCAAAAAGCATCATTGTCGGGATTGCCGTGCTCCTCCTTCTCGGTACCGCGCGGCTCTCATGGACGGATGAGGCACGAGACGCCTACAATGAAGGCCTTCGACTCCATAGGTCGGGCAAGGTCAAAGAGGCCATTCGTCTCTATGACAAAGCCATTAAATCAGACCCGGTCTCCTCAGAAGCCTACGTTGCCCGGGGCACAGCCTATGCCAAGCTCGGTCAGCGCGAGCGCGCCATCAAGGACTACAACGAGGCCATCCGGCTCAACCCCAAGCTCGCCGACGCCTATTATAACCGGGCCAACGCGTATGATGACCTCAAGCAAGTCGAGCGCGCCATCAAGGACTACAACGAGGCAATCCGGCTCAACCCCAAGCTGACCGAGGCGTACAATAACCGCGGCTTTGCCTACTACAAGCTCGGTCAAGCTGACCGAGCCATCAAAGACTATGACGAAGCCCTTCGTCTCAACCAAAAGTTATCGGACGCCTACTACAATCGGGGCAACGCTTACTCGACGCTCAATCAGTACGAGCGCGCGATCAAGGACTATGAGGAAGTGATCCGGCTCCGGCCGAAGGATGCCAAGGCCTATAACCAGCGCGGGAACGCCTACTACGCTCTGGGTGAGTTCGAGAAGGCAATGCAGGACTTTGGCGCGGCAATAAAACTAAATTCCAAAGACGCGGAGGCCTATTATAGCCGCGGCCTGGCCCAGCGCCGTTTGGGGAACCATGAGGGAGCCGTTAAGGATTACACTGTGGCAATCAAGTTAAAGCCGAAGTATCTCGAGGCTTATAACAACCGCGCCAACGCCTACACCCTCCTCGGCCAGTACGACCGCGCGCTGCGCGACTACGACGAGGCGATCAAACTCGCCCCGAAGAACGCCTCGATCTACGCTAACCGGGGAATTGTGAAGCTGCGTCAAAACAACAACGCCGAGGCGGAAAAGGATTTCAAGCAGGCCCTGGAGCTGGACCCGAGTTTGAAGGAGAAGCTTGAGCCTGTCGTGAAGCAAGCCGCGGGCCCGCCCGCCACGAAACCGTGAGCCCTGCCATGGCACATGTAATGGGACGGATAGGGCAAACCGGAATTTTCGTTGCGCTCCTTGCTCTGCTCAATCCGTCGCTCGGATGGTCCGGTCCGGCCGAGGATGCCCTCAATAAAGGACTCAACCTGCACGAGGCCGGGAATCTCAACGAAGCGATCGTTCAATACGGCCGCGCGATCAAGCTCAACCGACGCCTCGCCGAAGCCTATTTTAACCGCGGCAACGCCTACTATGACCTAGGCAAGAACGCGAGCGCCATCAAAGACTACAGCGAAGCGATACGCCTGAACCCAAAGGATGTCGAGGCCTACTACAACCGCGGCAACACCTACCGCCGCCTCGCACAGTACGAGCGCGCCCTGCGGGATTACACCAGCGCCATTCGTCTCAAATCTGACGATGCGAGACTCTACGTGAATCGGGGCAGCGTCCATTACAGCATGAGCCAATTTAGGTCCGCCGTGGGCGATTATACGGAAGCCATTCGCATCGACCCCAAGGAGCCCGATGCCTACTACAATCGCGCGAACGCTTACATCCGACTGGGCAACAAGGAAAAGGCACTCGCAGACTACAACGAGGCGCTGGACCTCAACCGCGATTTCGCGGAGGCTCACTACAATCGAGGCATCGCCTACGCGGAGCTGGGCCAGCCCGAAAAAGCAATCGAGGACTACACCGCAGTTCTGAAGTCCAATCCCCAGTCCGCCGAAGCCTACTACAATCGCGGCCTGGGCCGCTTCAAGCTGGGCGAGCACGAAGCCGCCGTTGAAGACTTCAGCGAAGCGATCCGCCTAAATCCGAAAGACGCGGAGGCGATATACAACCGGGGGCTCGTCTACGGCAAAATAGAAAAGTACGAGCAAGCAGCGAGGGACTACACGGAGTGCATTATCCTTCAGCCGCGCAATGCAGAGGCCTATGGTCAGAGAGGGCTGGTCCGACTGTATCAAGGAAAACAGACAGAGGCTGAGGCTGATCTCAAAAAAGCCTACCAGCTCGATGGGAATTTAAAAAAGAAGCTCCAGCCGCTCATCGACAAGGTCAAGAGCAGGGCAAGTGAAAACCCTTGATCCCGGCTACAGTTTTTTTCGCTTTGCCGTCTTACATGGAGCGCGCTGTCAATCTCGCCTATCCTCCTCACGTCCATCACGTCTCGTGTAGCTGTAGATGTCATAGAGGGCGCCGGCCGCCCCTCCAACCCCCGCACCGATGATCGCCGATCTTTCCACTCTATGATGCGTTGCTGCGCCGATGCCGGCGCCCGTCGCTCCACCTATGGCGGCGCCCGTTATGGTCCCGCAGCCTGCAGCCGTCAGACCCAACAGTGACAAACCGAGCGCAGGGATCGCTATGCTCTTTTTTAAGTCCGTTTTCATTGTCCACCTCCTATAAAAACTCTAACAAACATTGCTGTTTGGTCAATCTAGGCACCGATTGAGGCCGGGCCTGAGTTATTTGACTATTCTCTAAGTCAGATGGGGTGGAGCCCTCAATCATGGGGGGAACAGCGGCAGGGGCTCTAGCCACAGGAGCAGGCTATGAGATTAACGCCAAGCGCTAGATGGACAAGCTCGGGGACGATTAGGAATGAAAGAATGGCCGGCTTGCGCCCCTGTATGATTGAACGATTTCGGGGCGTTCTGCTCCGCAAATGCTGTTCCGTCTTGTACCATAAAGTGCCAAGATTGGGCGAATTGTGGCGGGCGGTGAAATCTCTTTCCAAGAAAAATCAGGAACTTGCGCATGGGGCATAAAACTTGCTGGCGTTGTGCGGGGAGATGGGCAGCAAATCGAATAATTGGCTGGATACGGCTTCTCGCAGATACGAGGTATGCCGATTAAAGTATGTCCCCTCCGAGAAGCACTTCTTACAGCTAAAGGATGGAGCCGAAGTGGGTATATCCGCAGAAGAGATAGCTAGGCTCTACACCGTGGAGGCTCTTGAGATGCTTGGGAGCTACCCCGACACGTGGTGCGTCATCATGGAGCAAGACGAGGAGGAATCCGAAGCGGGTGAACCTCCCGTGGGTACCTTCAATTCACCTGAATATTTGACTTGGCGGCGTTCGCTTCTACCAGCTCTCATTCTCCGCAGCCCAGTGTGGACAGCCTAACGAAGACTAGCGGTTCCCCCTCTTGCTAGTGGTTTCAAAATAACAGCCGATATTGGCAAGTTGTCCACGCAGCTTGTACCGAGCAGGCAAATTTCTCAGCTCGTCAATAAGCACATAATTCGCCCCGTGTTCCGCTAAAGAGGTGCCGAAACTAAGGGGTCGCTTGTCGTGCAACTATAGCTCCCTCGGATCTATCTCAAAATCTCTTAGGGCATAGGTTAGCTTGGTCTTGTCATTGCCATAGGGAAGTCTGTATTTGGCCCGCTCATAAAAGATTGTCCGCAGGAGGGACTTCGTTTGCCCGACCGTTAAGTCTGCGGGGTGATCGTCGGGGATATTCCTTAAACGCTTCCATAGTTCGCCGATCTGTTTGTCAGTCATGACTGATGGTCCTTAAAAGTAACCCGGCCGCGCATCGTCATCTCTCCGTCGTTCTGTTCGATGACCGATGGTTTGACGTCTTGAGAATTGCCTCGTGCCTAATGCCTTTCGCCTATTTCCTTTCCGCTTTCATCCTTGTCCTACTGTTGCCTACAACTTTCCTTACGCGCTTACCGCAGCAACTCCACACTTCCCAAGGTAATCAAGATGTCAAAGCCCGACCCTACCAGTCCATTCTACATCTTTCACCGCTCACGGATCGTGATAGTTGAACTCGTTGTGCTGGATCGTATTGATGAAGCAGAGGGCCAGCGGTCGGCTTGCGTTTTTTGCCAGCTCAAGCAGACGAGACACAGCCTCGCTCCTGCGAAAGAAAATTCGATAACCCATTTTCTCGTATTCTTTTATCTCCGGAAGGCTCTCTCCATAGATAATCGCCGCGCGGTTGCCGGCCAAGTTCGGCGGCAAGCTCTGCGCAAGCTGCAGGCCTTGGCCGGCGTTGTTTCCGAAGAGCACATAATCCGCGAAGCCATCCAGCTTTGCCAGCGCACGCATGATGGCCGGCAACGAAACCTCGTCCCAGTTTCTCATCTCGAACTTGGCTTGCTCCGCCGTCAGGAGATTTGGATATCCTTCAGCGGCCTGGTAGTTCCCGTTCCGCTGCGTCAAACGGATCCAGGGGACCGGCGGCGTTGTGACAAAATGCCCGACCGTCACTTCGTCATCTAAGATCAAGGCTGCGAACTGATTAGCCAACAATGGGAAAAGCTCAGTGTGAAGAAGCCAAGCTGGGTTCGGTTTTACCACTTTCCTTCTTTTCGTAATTGTAAAAACGTGAGCCTTTGATCAGATCTAGCTGGCGCATGGCCAGAAGTTCAGAAATTTACGATCCAAGAGCTGACCGCAATGACCCAATGTAATCGTTATATAGCCGGCGAGTAAAATATGGAGAATGGACTCCGCTTATCCTTGGCTTAACTCACATGAGTCGGAGGCCCCCTACGCTTTCTCTAACGGGAATCTTATCGGAAATTTCTCCTGCGCTTTTTTGGCAGATTGCTCTTGTTTCACGATCTTCTGTTTCCGAGCCTTCTCTTTATCCTTCTTCCCTTTGTCACCCATCGCACATCTCCTCTCCGGGTCCCTGTCGTCGGGTCACCGTAATGGGTCCTCACTAGAACTACGGCCACGCAGTGGCAGCGGTCTCCTTCGCCATCACCCCGGCGGTACCGTTGGTCATCCATCCGCCGAAGTTGAAACCGACATACATGGTTACGAGCGCGCCGCCGACGCCGCCCATAAACCGAGGTTAATCTTCTCCGAGTTCATCAGGCACCCCCTTCAATGTAAATCTGGAAAACGCCGCAGATCCAGTAGTCCGAGTATTGTTTTGCGGCGGAGCATTCTTCACAGGCGCAACAATGACTATGATGGCAACAACTACAATCGGCGCCGCCAATCGCTTTCACTGCGCGGCCGGCCTTTACCCATGCCTGTTTCACAGAACCGGCTTCGATCAGAAAAAAACGCTTGTTGTCTACCCTGTTGTATTGGTGAGTCACCCGTTGGATCACTCGGTGTCGGACATCAACCGAATAAAGCGCCATATTGCCTTTGTTCCTCCAGGCAAGCCTCACGCTCAGGCTTACCCGTCAGAGTCTTTGCTTCTCATCCTGCGCTGACTCGCCAGGAGTTGCTGTCTAATATTGAACAGTCCTGAAAAGAATTATTGCCAGGCACCGCAGGCAGGCACGCCCGCTCGTGATTATCCGGGAAGATATCTCCGCGACATGGGTGAGCCTACGCCCATGTGTGTGGTTTTCCTTTTGAACTGACGGCCTTGCGCCGTTGTAAGTCTGGGGAGCGCATCACGGAAATGACTCCCAACCCCTTAAAATTCCCCTAAGCGCGCCTAAGAAGTTCCAGAACGTGGCCGTTCGGATCGCAAAAATAAACGCCGCGGCCGCCTTGGTGCGAATTCAGTTGCCGATTCTCCATGCTCCAAGGATCACCGCCCCAGGGAATCCCTGCTTCTTGCACGTGCTTGAAGATAGCGTCGGATTCCTCGTCGCTCACGTGAAACGCATAGTGGTGCGGCTCGGGAGAAGGACGGGAAGGAAACGGCGTCGGTTTGTTTCTTTTACAGCGCAATCGTTTCAATCCGCTGGATGTCTTCGGTGCAGAGTGCAAACTGTTCCGCCTGGAGGTCTTCTTTCATATGCTGTTGGCTCGTGGTGCCGGTCAACGGGAGCATCCCGATTTGCATGGCAAACCGAAAAACAACCTGTGCGGGAGTAGCACCTAACCGTTCGGCGATGGTCCGAATTTCCGGGTCTGCGAGGATTTCAGCATTGGCGGTCAACAGCGAAAAGCCTTGATAGATGATGCCATGCGCTTGGCAAATTTCTCTAACCTCTTTGTCCCATCCGAGCGCGGCGTAACATCGGTTTTGCACCACCATGGGTTTAACATTCGCCTGTTCACAGAGCTGTATGAGTTGAAGGGCCGTGACATTGCTGATGCCAATCATTTTGGTTTTCCCTGATTGATAGAGCCCTTCCATGGCCGCCCACACCTCCCAATCCGATTCCCCCAAGCCCCGCCGGGAATAAGGTCCGTGCAGAACATAGGAGTCCACATACTCGGTGCGGAGGTGGGCCAACGAGCTGTCGAAGGACTGTCTTACTTGGGTGGTGAGATCGGCCGAAGCATCGTACGGGGCTTGACCACCTTGGCCCCCGACTGGAGTAAACTTGGTTTGGAGAAACAGAGTGTCTCGCTTGACGCCTTTCTTCTCGAGCGCCTGCCGGGCTTCGCCCACCAGGGCTTCCTCGTAATGGATCAGTTGATTGGCCGTGTCGATGGCCCTAAAGCCTGACGCCACGGCTAATTGCACCAGTCGCGTCGTGGTCTCCTTTTTCCAAGCCGTGCCATACATAAAATAAGGAATAGGAACGTGGTTATAGGCGGTCAACGGCATGATGTTTCTCCAACTTTAATGGCTTAGCCAGTTTCCCAGCTCCTGTCCAGTCACCGGAGTGAAAACAACTAGGCGGTTCCCGCGATGACTCTGAGGCACGTCCAGCATCGAGTCGAGGAGTTTTGGTTGTTCAATGTACGGGGCGCAGGTTCAAAAAACTCGCCGATCTTAAACGAAATGGCGGGGAAATTTCAAGGCGAAAGTGTCGGGTATCGAGCAATGAGTAGCGAGGTTAAGAGCAGGTCTGAGTATTCAGGTTAGCTGTCCTTCCTCGTTACTCCATACTCTTTACTGTACTGACTGGATACTTCACGTTTCGAGAATTCCCGAAACGTCGAAAGATCTGTGGACCGCTGGCCAGGACGGCCCAGCCAGCGGCTCTTGGTCTTGGGATGCTTGTCTTGGGAATCTTGCGCCGGTAAAAACCGGCAGCTTGCTAGTTGGACATCTTCAGCGCGACGCCTAGAGGCAATGGCTTATCGCCGATACTCAATGCCGTGCCTAATTTCTCCAGCTCCCAGCTCGAGACCTTTTCTTTCGAAAGGTTCGCGGCCGGCTCCGACTTGTCGGCTTGGGGCAATTTGATCAGGTATTTGACATTGTTCCCGTCGCTCAGAGTCAGCGAGAGAACCATGTCTTTCCCTTCTTCCGTTGCCAATGTTTGAAGCGCGGCAATTCGATTCGAAAGGCTGGTCTTATTCACCGTATCCATATACAGCCAGATGAAGGAACCGATAAAGGCGATCATAACCAGCCAAGCATACTGACCCACTCTTTTTTGCCTTTTCAAAAGTCGACTTCTCTGTATGTCGAAGAATTTGCGGTAGGCTTGCTTCTCGGCCTCCAGCCTCTTGGTAG
>VBLN01000424.1:0-2263 GCA_005878685.1 Deltaproteobacteria bacterium
GCTGATGCAGCTTCTCCCTTCCACTGCAGCCCGCACAGCCTCGCAGTTAGGACTCCCTTCACCCCAGCCCGAAAAGCTCTTTGAACCTGATCTCAACTTGAATCTCGGCATACACCATCTCAAGGAGCTGCTCCAATTTTATCCCGGCGAGCCGGTCAAAGCGATTGCCGCTTATAACGCCGGGCGAAGTGCTGTGGCGCGGTGGGAGAAACAAATCGTGACCGACGATCCGGAGGAGTTCATTGAGAGAATTCCCTATGGCGAGACCCGTCTTTACGTTAAACTTGTCCTGCGCAACCATCTGACCTACCAGCGGCTCTACGGCAACGCTCGATGAGGAAAGGCAAAAAAAAATCACCCGGCGAGATGCCTCGCGTCGGAATCACCCCGGACCGGGGAGCGCTCGCCTCCGGTCGCAGCGGAGAACAATTGCTCTTTCTCCGAGAGCGTTACCCGAACGCCATTCTCGAAACGGGCGGGCTGCCGCTGCTCCTGCCGATCACGGCGTCACGCGCGGCGATTCAAGCGATGCTGGATTCGCTCGACGGCATCCTGATCAGCGGAGGCGACTTCGATATCCATCCAAGACTCTACCGCGAAGAGCCCATTGTGTCTCTGGGAACAGTTAAGGGAGAACGAACCGAGTTCGAGATGGAAGTGATCTCAATGGCGCTAAAGCGGGCTCTGCCTCTGCTCGGCGTCTGCGGCGGGGCTCAGGCCATCAACGTATTCCTCGGCGGCTCTCTTTACCAAGACATCCCGACCCAGGTCCCCAACGCCATGGCGCACCAACAGGGCAGCTTAAGAGAAATCGGCGGACATCCCATAAACATCCATGAAGGCACCAAACTCAAACAGATCGTCGGCCGCAGCAGCTTAGAGGTCAACACCACTCACCATCAGGCCGTAAAAAAACTCGGCAAAGGGCTCATCGCTAATGCCACGACCGAAGACGGTCTCATCGAAGGCATCGAGACCGAGAACGATTCCTTCGTCCTGGGAGTCCAATGGCATCCCGAGCTCCTCATCCATAGAGACATCTCCCAGAGAAAGATTTTCTCAGCTTTCGTCTCAGCTTGCAGCGCGGCGGACTGACCTCTGGGACCAAAAAGAGGATTCGTAGCCTCTGAGATTCAACAGCGCCCTATATGCTCCCATATATATTCAATCCAGCTAACTATGAATTCAACCCCTATGCGATTCCAACCTTTGGCACAGCCGCTGCTATTTTCCTTCTCGGACTGCTAGTTCTTTTCCGGGAGCGCGGATCTCTGGTCAGCTTGCTTTTCCTCTTGGTGGCACTGACTGTAGGCCTTTGGTTCTTCGGCTTCTCTTGGATGTACTGCGCTGTCGATGCCAGAGTCGCCCTATGGTGGGCGCAGACCGCTCACCTGGGGATCGTTTTAATTCCTTCCGCCGTCTACCACTTCACCGTGTGCACGCTGAATATCTATCGGCAGAACAAGAGGATTGTCTGGATGAGTTGGGCTCTTTCTACGCTCTTCTTCATCGCCATCCTCACGAGCCACGCGTTGATCAACGACCTGTATCATTACTGGTGGGGCTATTATCCGCGTTATGATTGGCTAAGCTTTCCCTTCCTTACCTGTTTCTTCGCCGTCTTGCTTCGAAGCCTCCGTCACTACCAGACCGACTACGAAAAAGCCCGGCCAGGAACACGCCGACAGAGGAGCAAAGCGCTCATGGTCGCCTTTGGGGCCGCCTATCTCGGCGCATTCGACTACCTCCCGACGTTCGGCCTCGGGCTCTACCCCTTCGGTTATATTCCGGTGCTCGCCTTCATTGGTTTGATGGCGCACGCGATCTGGCGCTACCGGCTGGTAGACATCACCCCGGCCTTGGCAGCGACCCAAATCATGGACACCATGGCCGACGCCTTGCTCGTCCTCGACCGCGAGGCCATCGTCCGCATCGTCAACCAGGCAACTTGCCGTCTGTGCGGGAAATCTGAAGGCGAACTTGTGGGGAGGCCGATCACCACCATCGACCGCACCTTCTTTACCTCCAAGGAGCTCGATAGTCTCCTCCGCAGCGGCAGCCACCGGGATTATGAAGTCACTCTGCCCGCGGCAGAGAGCGAACCGGTTACGTTGAGCGTGTCCGCTTCTTTGATGCGCGACCATGATCAGCAACCTGTAGCCATTGTTTGCGTCGCCAGGGAGATCACCGAGCGCAAGCGCGCCAAAGACCAGATCCAGCGCCATCGTGAGCGCGAGGCCGCGCTTCACGACATCAATTTGGC
>VBLN01000424.1:2363-3644 GCA_005878685.1 Deltaproteobacteria bacterium
GCCAGCCGGAATCTTGATGGAGAGGAATGGAAGGCTGGGGAATGGGAGGCTGGACGAGCTTTTACCACCCAAGTCTTTCGCTCTCAGACGAGGATGCTTGCGCGCGATATACAGAAAGATCCGCGGACGTTGAATGTCCAATTCTTCCTTAAACATGGACTGGTCTCTTATTTGGGCGTTCCGCTGATTGCCAAGGGTGGGACCTTGGGGGTGCTATCCTTCTATACCAAGGCGGAAAGAGAATTCAGCAACGAGGAAATCGAGTTTCTGAGCACGCTCGCCAGCCAAGCGGCCATCGCGATCCACAATTCCCAGCTTTATGAACAAATAAAAAAGCAGGCGGTTGAGCTGGAGAAAGCCAACAGCGTCAAAGACGAATTTCTAAGCGTCATGTCGCACGAGCTGCGCACGCCCTTGAATCTGGTGATGGGCTATACGGAAATGCTCAAAGAGCGGATGTTGGGAGAGATTACCCCGGAGCAGGATAGAATTCTGGGAAAGCTCTTGGGCCGCGCCAAGGAGCTGCTCACGATGATCAGCGGTATCTTGGAGGCGACCAACATCGGATCCCAAACTGCGACCGTAAAGTCCAGTGAGGTCGATTTGGTGGCCTTACTGGACGACTTGAAATCGGCCTATGATGTTCCGCTGGGGAGCGACTTTGTGCTCCACTGGGATTACCCTGCTAAGCTCCCAATCATGAAGACGGACCGTGAGAAACTGAGACACATCGTCCAGAACCTCATCAACAATGCGCTGAAATTCACGGATAAAGGAGAGATAACCATCGCGGCACGGCACCTCGCAGCGACTAGAATGATAGAATTCAAAATAACGGACACCGGCATAGGTATCTCGAAAGAGGCCCTGCCTTCTATCTTCGAAATGTTTCACCAAGTCGATAGCTCAGAGACAAGGGCGTACGGCGGGGTCGGCCTTGGACTTTACATTGTCAAGAAGTTCACAGAGCTGCTGGGGGGAACGGTGCAGGCAGAGAGCGAGCCCAATAAAGGCTCGACTTTCACGGCAACCCTGCCGGTCATCTATATAGAGGATAAGCGCTAGAGCTGCATTTTCATCTAGCCGGACTCTTCCAGTTCGCCGAGCGGGCGATTATCAAAGACGTCCCTTTGGACCGGCCTCGGCGGCTTTACGATGATCCGGAAAGACGTGCGTGTCAGTTTTCCTTTAACTTGTAGAGCCGCTTTGCGGTTTCTGCCAGCAGCCACCTTTTCGCCTCAGGGGAGAGATCTTCGCGGTGGCTCAAGTGATCGATATTCT
>VBLN01000020.1 GCA_005878685.1 Deltaproteobacteria bacterium
TGAAAGAGTTTTTCGGTTCCAGCCAACTCTCACAATTCATGGATCAGACCAATCCCCTTTCTGAGATCACCCACAAGCGGCGTCTCTCGGCCTTAGGACCTGGCGGGCTGACCCGGGAGCGGGCGGGTTTCGAAGTCCGCGACGTGCACCCCACGCATTATGGCAGGGTCTGTCCAATTGAAACACCAGAAGGTCCCAACATCGGCCTCATCGCTTCGTTAACAACCTATGCTAGGGTGAACGAATTTGGCTTTATCGAGACTCCCTACCGTGAGGTTGAAAATAGCCGGGTGACCGATCGAATCCGATATCTTTCCGCACTGGAGGAGGAAGATCATGTCATTGCCCAGGCCAATGCGCCTATTGACAACCGGGGCAATTTTACCGCGGATCTGGTTTCGGCCCGTAAGGGTGGCGAGTTTGTTATGGCACGACCCGAAGAAGTGGGTTTTATGGACGTCTCGCCCAACCAGTTGGTGAGCGTAGCCGCTTCTCTCATTCCCTTTTTGGAGAATGATGATGCCAACCGGGCTCTCATGGGATCCAACATGCAGCGCCAGGCAGTGCCGCTGCTGCGGACAGAAGCTCCGTTGGTTGGGACGGGCATGGAAAAGGTCGTGGCGCGGGATTCCGGTGTTACAGTAGTCGGCCGGCGGGATGGAGTGGTGGAGAGCGTCGATTCCACCCGTATCGTGGTCAAAGTCGACCGGCCCTCTGGGTCGCGAGATACTGGAGTCGATATTTACAATTTGGTGAAATACCAACGTTCCAATCAAAATACTTGTATGAATCAGAGACCCATCGTGGTCGTGGGTGATCACGTCAAAGCCGGGGATGTCATCGCCGACGGACCGTCCACCGAGATGGGCGAGCTCGCGTTGGGTCGCAATATCCTGGTGGCTCTAATGCCTTGGGGCGGCTACAACTTTGAGGACTCCATTCTCATCAGCGAGCGCGTGGCGAAGGAGGACACTTTTACTTCCATTCATATTGAAGAGTTCGAGTGTGTTTCGCGCGACACTAAGCTCGGACCCGAAGAGGTCACTCGGGATATTCCGAATGTGGGCGATGAGGCGCTGACGGATCTGGACGAAAGCGGCATTATCCGGATCGGAGCGGAGGTAAAACCGGGCGATATCTTGGTAGGAAAGATCACGCCAAAAGGGGAGACACAGCTTTCTCCCGAAGAAAAACTGCTGCGAGCGATCTTTGGCGAGAAGGCGGGCGAGGTGCGGGATACCTCTCTTAGGGTTCCGCCCGGAGTGGAAGGCACGGTCATTAACGTGCGTATCTTCTCGCGCAAGGGCATCGGCAAGGATGAAAGAAGCAAGGTCATCGAAGACGAGGAGATTAGCCGACTCAAAAAGGACCAGCACGATGAGGTGCGCATTATCGAAGAGGGAGCTGTCAAGAGACTGAAAAGGCTTTTGGTAGGGCGCCGCACGGCAACCCGCCTCAGCGATGACAATCGGAAGGTTCTTCTAAATAAAGGCAAGGAGATTACCGAAGAAGATCTGGAACAGATCCCGTTAGCCTATTGGGGGGAGATCCGGGTTGAAAACGAGTCTGTTGAGGCGGAACTCAAGCGGATCGCGGAGAGCACCACGGAGCAGGTCGACCTCATCAAGGTGGTCTTTCAGGACAAGATCAACAAGCTCAGAGGCGGAGACGAGCTTCCTCCCGGGGTCATCAAGATGGTCAAGGTCTTTGTTGCGATAAAGCGCAAGCTTCAAGTTGGAGATAAAATGGCGGGGCGACATGGCAATAAAGGAGTGATCTCGCGCATCCTCCCAGAAGAGGACATGCCCTACTTAGAAGACGGTATGCCTGTAGACATTGTGCTGAATCCCCTCGGTGTTCCCTCGAGAATGAATGTCGGGCAGATTCTGGAAGCCCATCTCGGTTGGGCGGCTCGAAGTTTGGGACACCAAATCGAGGAGCTATTGAAAAATCACAATGACCGGCCCGATGTGGATGCGGTTCGTCGCCGACTCAAAGAATGCCTCGTGTCGCGGGAAATTAGCGAGTTCCTGGATGAGATCAAAGATCAGGATGTACTCAAGCTCGCGGAAAAGTATCGCGACGGGATCCACATGGTTTCTCCCGTTTTCGATGGGGCCACGGAAGAGGAGACATTCAATCTTCTGCGGAAGGCCGGGCTGCCAGCGACAGGGCAGGTGACCTTGTTTGATGGCCGGAGCGGAGAACCCTTCGACGGGAAAGTAACCGTTGGAATTATGTATATGATGAAACTCCACCATTTGGTGGATGACAAAATTCATGCTCGCTCTACCGGACCTTATTCGCTCGTGACTCAGCAGCCACTGGGCGGAAAAGCGCAGTTTGGTGGGCAGCGGTTGGGGGAGATGGAGGTCTGGGCCTTGGAGGCTTATGGGGCAGCCTATACGCTGCAAGAGATGCTAACGGTCAAGTCGGACGATGTCGTTGGGAGAACGCGCATGTACGAGGCGATCGTCAAAGGCGAAAATCTCCTCGAGCCCGGTCTACCCGAGTCTTTCAACGTCATGGTGAAGGAGCTTCAAAGCCTGGGTTTGGATGTCAATCTGGTGGAGGAAAAAAAGTAGCATAGAGAGCGCTGCTCGAAGGATTAATCTGGAGGAAGAACGTTTATGGAAGATTTATTTAACCTTTTTGAGAAGCCCAAGAACCCCTTGAGTTTTAACGCCATCAAAGTTTCACTCGCCTCGCCAGAGAAGATCCGATCCTGGTCCCACGGTGAAGTCAAGAAACCGGAGACCATCAACTACAGAACCTTCAAGCCTGAGCGCGACGGCCTCTTTTGCGCTAAGATCTTTGGCCCCACCAAAGACTACGAGTGCAATTGCGGCAAGTATAAAAGAATGCGCCACCGCGGCGTGGTTTGTGAAAAGTGCGGCGTCGAAGTCATTCAATCGAAGGTCCGTCGGGAACGAATGGGACACATCGAGTTGGCCACTCCGGTAGTCCATATCTGGTTTTTGAAGAGCCTTCCGAGTCGGATCGGCGCCCTTCTCGATATGTCGCTTAAGGAGATCGAGAAGGTCCTCTATTTCGAATCTTATATTGTTGTTGATCCGGGCTCGACTCCTCTGCAACCCAAGGAGCTCCTGACAGAGGCCCGTTACCGAAAGGCCGTCGAGGACTACGGTCAAAGTTTTACTGCAGAGATGGGGGCTGAGGCGATCCGGAAGCTTCTTAGAAACGTGGCCGTCGAAAAACTTTCTGAGGAGCTGCGCCTTGAGATGCGGGATGCCAACTCCGAGGTTCGGCGCAAGAAAATAGCCAAGCGGCTCAAAGTGATGAGTGCTTTTAAAAACTCAGGAAATCGGCCAGAGTGGATGGTCCTTGAGGTCATCCCAGTCATTCCGCCGGATCTGCGTCCTCTGGTGCCTTTGGATGGAGGTCGTTTCGCTACCTCAGACCTCAATGATCTGTACCGCCGAGTCATCAACCGCAACAACCGACTCAAACGGCTCATGGAGCTTAACGCGCCGGATATGATCATCCGCAACGAGAAGCGGATGTTACAAGAGGCTGTGGATGCTCTCTTCGACAATGGCCGCAGAGGAAGGGCGATCACGGGCCAGAACCGCAGGCCGCTCAAGTCTTTGAGTGATATGCTCAAGGGAAAGACCGGCCGCTTCCGCCAGAACCTGTTGGGCAAGAGAGTCGATTATTCGGGCCGCTCGGTCATTGTCGTCGGCCCTGAACTCCGTCTGCATCAATGCGGGCTCCCCAAGAAAATGGCCCTCGAGCTTTTCAAGCCCTTCATTTACAACAAGTTGGAAGAGCGGGGACAGGTTACGACTATCAAGAGCGCCAAGAAGATGGTCGAAAAGGAGCGGCCCGAGGTCTGGGACATCCTGGATGAGGTCATTCGGGAACATCCGGTGTTGCTCAACCGAGCGCCGACTCTACATCGTCTCGGGATCCAGGCCTTTGAGCCGATTCTCATCGAGGGCAAGGCGATACAGCTCCATCCGCTCGTGTGCGCTGCCTATAACGCGGACTTCGATGGAGATCAGATGGCGGTGCATGTACCCCTCTCTGTAGAGGCTCAGGTAGAAGCACGCGCCTTGATGATGTCGACCAACAATATCTTATCGCCAGCCAACGGCAAGCCGATCATCGTTCCGACCCAGGATATCGTCTTGGGTCTCTATTATATGACGCGGGAGCGTTTGAATGGCAAAGGTGCGGGTTGGCTCTTTGCCAATCCTCAAGAGGTGCGCATCGCCTATGACCAGGGCGAGGTGGACCTCCAGGCGCCGGTCAAAGTCAGGATTCAACACGAGAAGTTTGAAACGACGGTCGGCCGAGTCCTCATCTATGAGGTGGTTCCCTCAGTGATTCCTTTTAAAGAAGTGAATCGAGTCATGAAAAAGAAGGAGTTGGCGAACCTGATCGATCTGAGCTATCGGCTGGCCGGGAATAAGGCAACTGTCATCCTTGCCGATCGGCTCAAAGATATGGGCTATCATTACGCAACCAAAGCGGGAATATCCATTGCGATCAAAGATATGGTGATCCCTCCCAGCAAAGGGGAGTTGCTCAAGAGAGCCCATGAAGATGTGCGTGAGATCGAAGAGCAATACAAGAACGGACTAATTACCGACGGCGAGCGTTACAATAAGGTCGTCGATATCTGGGCTGAGGTCACGGACCGGATCGCCGATGAGATGCTGCGTGAAATCGGGACTGAAAGCGTAGCCGATGAAAAGGGGCATAAGACAACCGCTCCCAGCTTCAATCCGATTTTTATGATGGCGGATTCGGGCGCTCGAGGCAGCGCGCAGCAGATTCGCCAGCTTGCCGGCATGCGCGGGCTGATGGCCAAGCCGTCCGGAGAGATCATTGAAACCCCAATCACGGCTAATTTCCGCGAGGGGTTAACGGTGTTGCAATATTTTATCTCGACCCATGGGGCACGCAAGGGGTTGGCCGACACCGCCCTCAAGACCGCGAACTCAGGCTATTTAACACGCAGGCTCGTGGATGTGGCCCAGGACTCGGTGATCTCGGAGGATAACTGCGGCACCCTCGACGGCATCGAAATGACGCCGCTCATGGAAGGGGGCGAGATCATTGAGCCTCTAGGGGACCGCGTACTGGGAAGGGTCGCGCTGGAGGATGTCAAGGATCCTTTTACCGGCGAGGTTATCGTAAGGGCTAACCAAGAGATCGATGAGGAGCTTGTCAGGCGCATCGAAGAGGCGGGATTGGAACGAATTAAAATACGGTCTGTTCTCACATGCCAATCCAGGCGAGGGGTTTGCGTCATGTGTTACGGTCGAGATCTGGCGCGTGGTCACATGGTCAACCATGGTGAGGCGATTGGTGTGATTGCTGCCCAGTCGATTGGCGAGCCAGGAACACAGCTCACCATGCGGACCTTCCACATCGGCGGAACCGCCAGCAGGAGAGCGGAACAGACCACCCTGGAGTCCCGTAATGATGGCTACGTCAAATTCATCAATGTCAGCACGGTGACAAACAAGGATGGCGATCTTGTGGTGATGAATCGAAACGGCGAGATCGCCGTCGTGGATTACCCGGAAGGCGGTGACAAAGGAAGGCAAAGAGAGAGAGAACGCTATCCGGTAGTCTATGGCGCGAAGCTTAAGAAGAAAGATGGGGCCAGGATCAAGGCCGGCGAGCTTCTGGCGGAGTGGGATCCCTATACAATTCCCATTCTCACCGAGATGGGTGGGGTGGTGAAGTTCGGTGATATTGTCGAAGGAGTCACCATGGAGGAGAGAGTGGATGAGCGGACCGGCCTCTCGACCAAAGTGGTCATTGACTCTAAGGATCTAGAGAAACGCCCCAGGATCTCGATTAAGGATGTGCAAGGACAGACCGCTCGGATTTCTCCAACTACCGAGGCACGTTATCTGCTGCCGGTGGGCGCCCATATCAATATTCAAGACGGGCAGACGATTTCCGCGGGCGATGCGTTAGCTAAGATCCCTCGGGAGACCACGAAGACCAAGGATATTACCGGAGGACTCCCGCGGGTAGCCGAACTTTTCGAAGCACGCAAACCTAAGGAGTTCGCGGTCATCAGCGAAATTGATGGAGTGGTCTCCTTTGGTAAAGATACCAAGGGGAAGCGAAAAGTAGTGATTACCCCAGAAGGAGGAGAGCAGAGAGAGTATCTTATCCCCAAGGGAAAACATATCAGCGTGCACGAGAGTGACCGCGTCAAGGCGGGCGAAGCGTTGATGGACGGTTCTTCCAATCCCCATGACATCCTCAATATCCTGGGCGAGAAGGCCTTGGCCAAATATCTCGTGGACGAGGTTCAGGAGATCTATCGCCTGCAGGGAGTACGGATCAACGATAAGCACATCGAAGTGATCGTGCGCCAGATGCTCCGTCGGGTCAGAATTAAAGAGGTGAGAGATAGCGATTTTCTTGTGGGGGATCAAGTGGAAAAGTGGCGCTTTGAAGAGGAGAATCAAAGGCTGGTTGCCCAAGGCAAGAAGCCAGCGGTGGCCGAACCTCTTCTCCTTGGGATTACCAAGGCCTCCCTCTCGACGGAGAGCTTCATATCCGCAGCCTCGTTCCAGGAGACTACTAAGGTCCTGACCGAGGCGGCAATTCAAGGCAAGGTCGATCTTCTTCGTGGACTCAAGGAGAACGTCATCATGGGGAGATTGATCCCGGCAGGCACGGGACTGCCGAAGTACTCTAAAGTAGAATTAGAGATGGATGAGCCTTGGGTGGAGGAGGCAAAGACTTCTGAGGCTGCAGAGGCGTAAGTCTTTGACATTGCATAGTTTGTCTGTTAAATCTAAAATTTTTGCCAGTGGGGAGCGGTTCAACCGAAATTCCCGTGATTGAGGTCATGAGTCTATAGTTAAAAAGAAGTGCCAACGATTAATCAGCTCATACGTTACAGTAGAGAGCAGCAGCGGCGTAAAAATACCGCTCCGGCTTTGCAAGGCTGTCCCCAAAAACGGGGGGTTTGCACGCGGGTCTACACGACGACGCCGAAGAAACCGAATTCGGCTTTGCGCAAGGTAGCTCGGGTCCGCCTCACCAACGGCATTGAGGTGACGTCCTACATTCCAGGAGTAGGGCACAACCTTCAAGAACATTCCGTGGTATTGATCCGTGGAGGTCGGGTGAAGGATCTGCCGGGCGTGCGGTATCACATTATTCGTGGGACCTTGGATTCTATAGGCGTTCAAGAGCGACGCCAGAGTCGATCCAAGTACGGGGCCAAGAGGCCAAAGTAGATTAGAATGCCGCGCAAGGGAGAGGTCAAAAAGAGGGAGATTTTACCGGACCCTAAATATGGGGATAAGCTGGTAGCCAAGTTCGTCAATACGATTATGAAACGCGGCAAGAAGAGCGTAGCGGAGCGGGTTCTCTACCACTCTCTAGATATCATCACCTCGAAGAGCAAAGAGGAGTCGTTAGCGGTTTTCAAAAGAGCGTTGGAAAATGTCAAGCCGGTAGTCGAGGTGCGCTCTCGCCGGGTAGGAGGCGCCACGTATCAGGTCCCGGTTGAGGTTCGGCCATCACGGCGAATTTCACTCGGCATGCGTTGGCTGATTGACTCGGCGTGGCTTCGAGGGGAGAAGTCCATGGAAGAAAAACTCGCGGCAGAGATGATGGATGCGGCAAATAACCGTGGGGGGGCGATAAAGAAGAAGGAAGATACCCATCGTATGGCGGAGGCCAATAGGGCCTTTGCCCACTATCGGTGGTAGTTCGGTTCGAAGTCTTTATAGAGAGAAAGGAGGCGGTTTGACCGCCTCCTTTTTTTCGACTGAGATAGCAGATGGCAAGAACAGTTCCATTAGATAAGACCCGCAATATCGGTATTATGGCCCATATCGACGCGGGAAAGACCACGACGACGGAGAGGATCCTCTACTATACGGGGATCAACTATAAAATCGGTGAGGTGCACGAAGGAACGGCCACCATGGACTGGATGGTCCAAGAGCAGGAACGGGGCATCACCATTACCTCGGCTGCCACTACCTGCTTTTGGCGCGACCATCGGATCAACATCATCGATACTCCGGGCCACGTCGATTTTACGATCGAGGTCGAGCGATCGCTAAGGGTGCTTGATGGGGCTGTTGCCGTATTTTGCGCCGTCGGAGCGGTCGAGCCGCAGACTGAAACGGTTTGGCGTCAAGCCGATAAGTATCGGGTTCCCCGCATCGCATTCGTCAATAAGATCGACCGTCTTGGGGCTGACTTCTTCCGCGTGGTGCGGATGATCCAAGAGCGCCTGGGTGCCCGCCCGATTCCCATTCAGATTCCCATAGGAGCTGAGGATCATTTTCGAGGAATTGTGGATCTGGTCCAGATGAAAGCGATCCAGTGGGAGGAGGAGAGTCTGGGAGCTAGGTACTATGTGGGACCTATTCCAAGCGAGCTGCTTGGGCCGGCAGAAGAGTATAGGGAAAAGCTCATAGAGGCCGTAGCGGATTGTGATGAGCCTCTCATGGAGAAGTATCTCAATGGGCAGGAAATCACGGAAACGGAGCTCAGGGCGGCTATCCGCAAAGCCGGCCTCCAACTTAAGTTGGTTCCGGTCCTGTGCGGCGCCGCCTTTAGAAACAAAGGGGTTCAACCTCTCCTCGATGCTGTGGTCGATTATCTCCCCTCCCCTTTGGATGTGCCTCCGGTCAGAGGTAAGAATCCCAATTCACACAAGGAAGAGGAGCGACCCCCCAGCGATGAGGCGCCTTTTTCGGCTCTAGCCTTTAAAATCATGACAGATCCCTTTGTCGGCACATTGACTTTTTTCCGCGTCTATTCGGGTGCATTGTTCTCCGGCTCGAGCGTCTACAACTCGATCAAGGGCAAGAGAGAGCGGATCGGCCGGCTGCTAAAGATGCACGCCAACAAAAAGGAGGAGATTAAGGAGGTTTATGCCGGCGATATCGCTGCCGCTGTAGGCTTAAGAACGGCCACGACAGGGGATACGCTCTGCGACGAGACCCATCCGATTATCTTAGAGTCAATCGAATTTCCCGAGCCGGTGATCTCGATCGCTATCGAGCCAAAAAGCAAGGCGGACCAGGAGAAGCTTGGCCTTTCGCTGCAAAAGTTGGCGACTGAAGATCCTTCTTTCAGAGTTCGCACCGACGAGGAGACTGGACAGACCATCATATCCGGAATGGGAGAGCTCCACTTGGAGATTATTGTCGATCGGCTCTTAAGGGAATTCAGCGTCGGGGCTAATGTTGGCAAGCCCCAGGTCGCCTACAAAGAGACGGTCCGCAAGGCGGTGGAACAGGAAGGAAA
>VBLN01000423.1:0-1415 GCA_005878685.1 Deltaproteobacteria bacterium
CCGTACCTTTTTGCCGCGCCACGCGATAGTGTTCTGCAGATAATTCCTCATCCTTTTTCATCTTCTTATCCTCTTTTGTCTTACCTCGATGCAGATGAAGTAACCGGTTGTCGCGGCCACGGTCATCGCCCCATGTTTCCCATTTGTCTGGCCGGATAACGGGTGCCGGCGGTCGAGCCCGGCACGAATGTTTCGTTAAGTTTGGCGAGATCGGCACCCTCAAGTTCGATGTCAACGGCGCGAATATTTTTCTCGAGGTGGTGGAGATGCTTTGTTCCGGGGATGGGCACAATATCCTCGCCCTGAGCAAGCACCCACGCCAGCGCAATCTGCGCGGGCGTGCAGCCTTTAGCCGCAGCGGTCTCCTCCAGGGGCTTTAAAAGCTGGACGTTCCGGGCCAGGTTCTCGCTCTCGAAGCGAGGATGGCCTTGGCGCCTGTCTCCAGGGGTCAGACTGTCGGCGCTGCGTATATTCCCGCTCAAAAAGCCGCGGCCGAGCGGCGCGTAAGCCCCGTAAGCTATTCCCAACTCGCGGCAGGTCGGAAGCCACTCCTTCTCCGCGTCCCGCGTCCACAGCGAGTACTCGGTTTCCAGAGCGGTAATCGGATAAACAGCGTGGGCGCGCCGGAGAGTTCGCGCGCCCGCTTCCGACAGACCGATATAGCGGACTTTGCCTTGCTCAACGAGCCTTGCCATGGCGCCCACAGTCTCCTCGATCGGCACGTTGGGATCGACGCGATGGAGATAATAGAGATCGATGACGGGTCCGATCAGCGGCGCGATGCCGGCGCTGATGAGAACCTCGACCGTTCGGACGAGCGAGAATGCTCCGCGCGAGACGCCTAGATCCTCGGTAACCGGCTTGAGGAAAACGCTCAGAGTGCTGGAGAGGGAAAAGACGCTGGCAATTTGAGTAAGGGCTCCGACTCCGACAATATACCAGCCATAGAACAATGGCACGCTGGACCGTTGCGATCGATTCCCGGTCGTCGGGTATGCCGTAACTCTTTGACATCCCCGAACACCCCAACCCGATGGCCGAAACTTTGAGCCCGCTTTTTCCCAAGGAACGAAGCTTCATCAGATTCTTTCGTCAGTCCTGTAAAGCGTTCATCAACACTCTGCTAACACCGGGCAGCACTTTCCGCAACAACCATCGCCCATCGCCTCTTGACACGGTTGTCTTTTCTTCGATAGGCTCCGCTAGCTCAGGGCTGGGAAATCTTCTGGCGATAGGGTGGTACCCGGTTTTCGCTTCTTGCGATCGTTAAAAGCATTCTTAAATTCATATCCATTATAGGAGGATTTATGCGACGCACGTGGATATTAAGTATCCTGATGAGCTTTTCAATGATGCCAATGATCGCTTCGCCCGCGCGGGCACAAGCAAATTTCTATGAGGGCAAGACGGTCACT
>VBLN01000423.1:1477-5741 GCA_005878685.1 Deltaproteobacteria bacterium
TGCCCGGGGCGGCACACTTGCTCGCGACGAATCACGTTTTCAACGTGGCCAAGCCCGATGGGCTGACGATCTTGGCTTCTAACCCGAACGTCGCCATCGCCCAGCTCGCAATGCTAGAGCAGGTTCGCTTCGATGTGCGTAAATTTCACTGGCTTGGATCAACCGGCGCCGATGGCGTGGCGCTCTCGATCAGGACGGACCTGCCCTACAAAAACTTCGATGATATTCGAAAAGCCGATCATGACCTGATTGTGGGAACGACCGGCCCAGGGTCGAACGCCCATGATTTTCCGCTCCTCCTAAAAGAATTTGCCGGCGCCAAGTTCAAGCTTGTCTCCGGCTATCCCTCCAACGGCGACGTCCAGTTGGCGCTCCAGCGCAAGGAAGTCGACTGCTGGGCCGCTCTCGCGACCACGATCAAGCTCGCCGTGGATCAAGGTATCGTCCGACCGATTGTTCGAGGTCGGGTAGCAACGCCGGGGTTCGAGAATCTGCCGGTGGAGGCAAGGCGATCATGGGAATCAAGGCCGCCCCCCTGGCGATAGGACGTGCTTTCGCCGTCCCGCCACCGACCCCTGCGGATCGAGTAGCCATTCTGCGCGAAGCCTTTGCGAAAGTCCTCAAGGATCCTGAGTTCCTGGCTGAGGGCAAAAAAGCCAAGATCGATTTTAACTACATCTCAGCCGAGCAGGTGCTGAAAGACTTTACCGCCCTTCTGAACCAGACACCTGAAACTCTCAAGGAGATGGGCAAATACATCAAGCTCGAGGGCTAATTCGATTTTAGATTTCGGATTTTCGATTTTGGATTCAATGTAATCTCGGCAAAGAAGCTCTCAGCTTTCAGCTATCAGCTCCCGTTTTTTTCCCTTTTGCTGATCGTCGAATGCTGACGGCTAATAGCTATTTTTCTTAACCGAAAATCCAAAATGGGTTGACGATGTTTGACGCGCTGATCGAAGGCCTCTTTCTGGTTCTGCAGTGGAAGGCCTTCAGCCTGATGATGGTCGGGATGGGTCTGGGCTTTATCGTCGGGCTGCTTCCCGGGATCGGCGGCGCCGCCACGCTGGCTCTGATGCTCCCGTTCATTTTCAAGATGAGCCCGGCCGAAGCCTTCGCCTTCCTGCTCGGGATGCACGCCGTCGCGGCCACTACCGGAGACATCACCTCGATTCTCTTCGGCGTTCCCGGCGAGGCGATATCTGCAGCGACGGTCGTGGACGGCTACCCGATGGCCAAAAAAGGAGAAGCCGGCCGTGCCCTAGGCGCGGCGCTGATGAGTTCTCTGGTAGGCGCCTTGATCGGAGCACTGGTTCTGGCGCTTGCGATCCCAATCGTTCGCCCGCTGGTTCTCAGCTTCGGCTCTCCGGAACTCTTCATGCTCGCTATGGTTGGGATCGCCTGTATCACCTCTCTCAGCGGTTTGGGCGCGCGGAGCCAGATCAGAGGATTCGCCACGGGCTTCCTCGGTCTGCTGCTCTCCACGATCGGTCAAGACCGACAGTCCGGTACACTGCGGTTTGATATGGGCCTGATGTACCTCTGGGATGGCCTCGACCTGGTGCCCGTCCTGGTGGGAATATTTGCCATCCCGGAGATCATCGACCTCGCCGTGCGCGGCACAGCCATCGCGGGAGACAGACAGCCGGAGAATCTGCAGGCTGGCGTCATCGAGGGAATTAAAGATACTTTTCGCCATTTCTGGCTGGTCGTGCGCTGTTCGGCGGTCGGCGTCTTCATCGGCATCCTGCCTGGAGCTGGAGGCGGGGTCGCGCAATGGGTGGCCTACGCGCACGCCGTCCAGAGCGCCAAAGACGCGAAGGACCGGGAGCGCTTTGGCAAAGGCGATGTTCGGGGAGTGCTGGGCCCGGGAGCCGCGAACAATTCGAAGGAGGGCGGCGAGCTCATCCCTACTGTTGCCTTCGGAGTGCCGGGCGGCGGCGCGATGGGGATCCTGCTGGGCGGCTTTCTGAGCATGGGCCTCACGCCAGGCCCCGATATGTTGACCAAGCATCTCCCGATCACTTTTTCTCATCACCGTGCTTTTGTGTCTTGCCGTCCTGAACCATCTGGCCAAGGTAACCTATGTGCGGGGCGGACTGATCATCCCCTTTGTACTCTTCTTGGTTTTTGTGGGAAGTTACACGGCGAACGGCCAAATCGCCGACTTGATTGTGACCTTCATCTTCGGTTCGCTCGGCTATCTCATGGTGCTTTTTGGCTGGCCGCGACCGCCTTTCGTTCTAGGCTTTGTGTTAGGGAAACTTGTCGAGACCTATCTCTTTATATCCGTAAACAGATATGGATTTTCCTGGCTCACTCATCCCGTGGTCATCGTCCTCATTTTGCTCACCGGGTTGGTCATCGCCTATCCCTTTATCCAAGAGCGACGCAGCAGAAAGCGGGAGAGCCTTGGTGCGGTTTAGGCTGCGATCTTGCTTCAGTCTTCTTCTGCTGATCGTTGCCGCCTATGCCATGTTTTCGGCGCGGCGCTGGTCCTTCAAGACCTCCCTTTTCCCTTTCGCGACCGGCATCCCCCTGTTCGTCCTCGCAGGAACGCAGCTGATCCTCGAACTGTTCGGCAAGGATAAAGCGGTCAGAGGCCCTGCCGTGGAATTGGAATTCTCGACCGACGTGGATCCCGCGGTGGCGCGCAAGCGGGTCGCCGGGATCTTAGCCTGGATCGCCGGCTTCATCCTGCTTGTTTTCCTGGTGGGCTTTCCCATCGCCGTCCCGGTCTTTATTTTTTCCTACCTGAGCCTGCAAAGCCGGGTGGGCTGGTGGCTATCGTTCACTCTGACAGCTATAGCCTGGCTCTGTTTTTATGGCCTCTTTCAATGGTTGCTCCATCTGCCGTTCGAGGAGGGATTCATCCAATCCTTGCTCGGCATCTGATACCGAAAGGCGCGCAGAGGGGAAGATATGTGGACTAATACGCTGCCTTGTGTTAACTGTTTCCTAACAATTTACATCAGCGCAATGTGAGGCCAAGACCGTGGGAATACAATTGCCCGGATACCCTAACGTTACTCAGGAGAAAAAATTTTCCGTCATCGTTTTTGTTGCGGTATGGTGCGTCATCGTCTGCAGCCAGGCGTGGGCAGAGACCATCAAGGGCAGTGTCCGATACACGGGAGCGCCGGTGGAGAAGAAGAAGCTCCCTGTGACGATCGATCAGTACGCCTGTGGCAAGGAAAAAGATGCGGAAGATTTGCTCGTCTCCTCGACCAACGGCATTCGGAATGCCGTGGTGTCGCTCCGGAACCTGCCGCCTGGCGCGAAGGGGGAATGGAATCTCCCGGAGGTGAAAATGGATCAGAGGCAGTGCGCCTTCGTCCCACGCGTAGTCGTCGTGCCGGTTGGCGGAACGGTGGAATTTTTGAACAGCGACCGACTGCTCCATAACGTCAGGAGCGCCGGCAAGGAGAATCCTCCGTTCAACCGGGCGCAGCCGCACGCACGAACCATTTCAGTTACGTTCAAAAAACCTGAGTTTCTCCGGGTGGACTGCGATCTCCATTCCTGGATGCGTGGCTGGGTGGTGGTGGCGGAGCACCCATTCTACACCGTAACCAACGAACAGGGAGAGTTCACCCTCGAAAATGTGCCGCCGGGCAAGTACACACTCCAGGTCTGGCAAGAAAGCCTGGGAACGGTGACACAGGAGGTGACCGTGGGAGATAAAGGCGCCGCCTCCGTCACCGTCAGGATGCCCAAGAAATAAGCCCGGCTCTCCTCGACAACAAGCTAAGGACTCACCACAATCTTTTTTGAGGCTTCCCAGGCGGCGGAATGGGTCGGCTCCTCGACAGCGCGGAGCGAGCCTCCCTCGTCGAGCGCGATCGTGAACGTGACCTTCGGAGATGAGTAGACCGGGTGAAGATAGACGCGCGCGATTTCCGCCGTATTGATGTACAGAGCGATGTACCGGACAAAGTGCTCGGTCAGGGACGGGTGCTCGCCGCCGGCCCCTACGGTGACGGTGACGTCGAACCATTGTCCCCGCTTAACTGAATCCGGCGCCGCGATTTTCGGCGTGTGTTTCGGATCGAAGGAACTGCGCAGCGCCTTATACTCCGGGGTGAACTGCTCTTCCTGTCCACTCCACACGGGTGATGTCACCCCAGCGGCAACAAACAGGCCCAGACAAAATCCAACCGCCGCGACCCTCCACGCGATCCACTGCGTATGACTGCTTCCCATGTTCATTCCCTCCTGTGTTGAATATCCTCGCGTCCTTTGTTTGCCCTAAACCATCGGACTAG
>VBLN01000426.1:0-2320 GCA_005878685.1 Deltaproteobacteria bacterium
CACTTTCTGGATCCAAAGCATAAAAAATTCCGTTGTTGGCGCCGAAATATATGGTTCCGTCCGGCCCGATCACCGGGTCGGTCTCAATACCTCCTTCCTTTTCTGAAAGACCGGTTGAGAAGACCCATCGAAGCTTGTCCGTAGGAGGACCCTTAAAGGCTGCTACGCCTGTCCGTTTGAGATTGCCCCGGTAGGTGGGCCACGGACTCTCGGCTAAGCGCTGGCTAAAGAGCGGAGACAGGGGGAACATTATAAAGAGTAGAAGCAGTACCCTTAGTATTGTTGCGCTAAAGAAGATTGGCTTATGTAACATTCATTTCCTTTCTTGGGCGGACTTTACTGCTTGGGTCCCTCCGAATTTCCAGGTGATTCGCTCCATGGACTCGCCGATCCCGCGCAACGAAATGTAGAAAAATCCACAGGCATAAATAAAGAGAAACGGGCTGATCCAGATTCCTAGCGTTGTGGAGGCCATAGTGAGGGCGAGCAGGGCGTAAACGCCAAGGGCCAGTTCCAAAGGCGGAAGAAGATCGAGCTTGAGCCAGTAGGATCGGAGTTTGTTTTGCAGATCTCCCGGTCGACGAATGTCAAACTTCGGCGTGCGAATAAAATTCCCTCCAGAAAAAAGCAAGCCTTCCACTACCGCGCGGGAATTGCTAAGCGCAATCCCGGTCCCTACCAGAGTGACCAGGGGGATCCATCGGATCCTCGAGCGCCAATCAGGATAGAGAACGCGTTGGGATGACACATAAAGACTGGACGGCCCGAAAGTTGAAAAGGCAAAAAGAAAAAATGCGACGACAAGGACCCAGGACCTGTGCTGCCAGTTATGCGCATGCATCAATGGCAATGACAGGACTATGGTTGCAAGCATCAACGGATGAATCAGGTAATGCGTGAGGTGAAGTATCGCCTGGTATTTGGCAAACCAAGAACAGTCCGCCCTAAGAAGGGGAGGGATGATTTTGCGGGCTGTCTGAATGGAACCTTTGGCCCACCGAAATTGTTGCGATTTAAATGCGGCGACCTGTACGGGGAGTTCGGCTGGACAGGCGACCTCCAAAACATATTTCAGTTGCCAACCGGCCAACTGAGCCCGGTAACTCAAGTCCATATCCTCTGTCAAAGTGTCGGCCTGCCATCCACCGGCATCTATGATCGCATGCCTCCGCCAGATCCCTGCAGTGCCGTTAAAGTTAAGGAAGAGCCCACTCCAACTCCTGGCCCCCTGCTCGATCGAAAAGTGAGCGTCGATCCCGATGGATTGAGTTCTGGTCAGCAGGGAGTAATCGGGATTCGTGTGCCCCCAACGTGACTGCACCATTCCAACTTTAGGATTTCGGAAATAGGGAATTGTTTTGCGTAGGAAATCCGCCGGGGGAACAAAGTCCGCGTCAAAGATCGCTAAAAATTCTCCCCGAGCAGTCTCCATTCCTTCCTTGAGGGCTCCTGCTTTAAAGCCATGCCGGTTGTTTCTCCGAACGTGAATTATAGACAGCCCTTGCTCTCGATAGTGCGCAGCAAGGGCATGCGCTATTTCCACGGTATCGTCAGTGGAGTCGTCGAGGAGCTGAATTTCCAGCCGGTCACGAGGGTAATCAAGAGCGCAAACCGCCTCCAGGAGCCGGCGAATCACATAGCGCTCATTGTAGATCGGCAGCTGAATGGTGACCTGAGGAAGGTCGTTGTGCCAAGGGGATGCTTCGAACTCTCTGAGAACACGGCGGTACTCCAGCAGTCCTTTTCTGCGGTAGCGGCGAAACCGCAGGAGCAGGACATAGCAGTTGGTGCCGTAGAGAAAAAGGCCGCTTAAACAGAGGAGGTAAAGGCTGCTTAGAGCGTAGTGGAAGAAGGTGTCTGGGTTCCCAAATACCACTGGGATCTCCTCTCATTCAGGGGTTGAGTTCTGGCAAATTCCAGCGCTAGCAGCACGTACAGCGGGATGAACTGCGCCAGACTGACCCAGGCGGGCATGGCCCCATCGGGGGTGAGGTATTTGAGATAGGACAACGGAAGAACCAAAGAGAGATAAAGCCACGCTCGTGAGGGAATTACGCACAAGAAAGGTATGAGCACGGAAACATACCAAGGATGCAGAGCCGGATAAATCAGCAGAATGTAGCCGCTCAGAACGATGTAGCATTTCGTTACGAGATCATCCGAGTGCTGTTCGGACCGGCGAATGTAAAGAATCAAAAAAGCGAGAAAGCAAAAGAAAAGTACAAAGCGGATCGAGGAAGAGGGAAGCGTGAAAAGCTTAGCTGCTCCTAGCGATGCAATCTGCGGGAGCCCTGGATTGAAGATCTCGTAGGGGTCGGAG
>VBLN01000426.1:2375-2808 GCA_005878685.1 Deltaproteobacteria bacterium
CGCGAAGACGACAAGAAAGGGAAGAACTATCTTAAGTCGTTTGCCTGGAGGAACGACAAGTAGCAGCAGCGCTGGTATGAGCTTGATACTGGCGGCCAGCCCTAACAGCGCTCCGGCTGTTCTAAGCCGGCCTCGGAGAAAGAGGTAGACAAATCCCATCAGTGGCGGAAGCATAAAACTTTCCAGGTGTCCGCTGTAGAACAATTCGTAAATGATCAGAGGATTCCACGCGTAAATCACTATCCAGTTCTGGGGCAACCCGCGTTCCTTGAGGATAAGGAATAGAAGTAAGAGCGTGAGAGCCTCAGCGGCAAGGGCTGCAGCCTTTAAGGCGGCAGGGGAATCTAGCCCCGCCCGGTATAGCGTTCGGAAAAGAATCTGGGCACCCGCAGGATAGACCGTACGAGCTTCCTTTCGGTTTATATAAGGATAG
>VBLN01000427.1:0-5029 GCA_005878685.1 Deltaproteobacteria bacterium
CGAAGAAGATAACGTTTATCCAGACGGGAAGCACGACCGTTAGCGTGACGGCACTGCAGCAGGGATCGGTGGCTGTCGTCGTATTGAGTCCGCCGTTTACCGGAGCTATGGCGCAGAAGGGTTTCAAGATCTTCATGCGCAGCCGGGCGCTGGTCGAAGCTCCGTGGTTGGGGTTGGTGACGAGCCGGCAGAAGCTTCAAAGACAGCCCGACCAAGTGAGACGAATGCTCAGCGCCGTCCAAGAAGTGGTGGCTTCCATCCGGCAAGACCGGCCCAGTGTCATCGCTTACATCGAGAAAAACTTCAACGTGACTCGCTCCGTGGCCGAGGAGTCCTACGAGGATATCCGCGGCGTGATGGTTGAGGATTTAATGATTTCCGAAAGCCAGGTTAAGAACTATTTGGAGAGCTCGCACGCCAAGGGAGAGCTCAGCCGCGCCATCCCGGTCGCCGAGGTGATCGACTATTCGTTTTTGAAGAGCGCGAAGTGAAATTGCGTTGCGGCGCAAATCCGCAAAGAAAATTTTCTGAACGGAGAGTGAAACCGTGACTTATTTTCGAGATCTCAGAGAGCATCTGGAGGCGCTGGACAAAGCCGGACTGCTGGTGAAGATCGACGAGGCGGTCAACAAAGACACCGAGTTGATGCCGCTCGTCCGCTGGCAATTCCGCGGCCTTTCGGAAGAGGAACGGCGCGCTTTCATGTTTACCAATGTGACGGACGTGAAGGGAAGGAAGTACGACATTCCGGTCGTCGTTGGTACTTTGGCGGCGTCGCGGCAAATTTACGGTTTTGGTTTGCAATGTAAACCCGAGGAGATCGCCGATCGTTGGGACCAAGCTCAGAGGCAGCCGATCCCGCCCAAGATCGTTGAGAAGGCTCCGGTTCATCAAGAAGTCCACATGGGATCGTCGCTGACGGAGAAAGGGGGCTTGGGTGAGTTTCCTATCCCGATCTCGACACCAGGCTACGATTGCGCGCCGTTTACGACCGCGTCGCACTGGTTTACCAAAGATCCCGAAACGGGGAAGATCAACATCGGGAATTACAGGGGTCAGATCAAAAGCCCGACGCGCACAGGAGTCTTTCTGAGTTCGAGCAATCACGGCGGTTACCACTGGCGAAAATGTCGAGAAAGGGGGATTTCGCTTCAAGCGGCGCTGGTGATCGGCGCTCTGCCGCTTGGCGTCAGCGAGCTCGACATCGCCGGAGGCCTTGCCGGCGCGGCCATTGAGGTGGTGCGGTGCAAAACCAACGACATGCTTGTTCCGGCGAACGCCGAGATCGTCATCGAAGGCGAGATCTCGACGGAATTTCTTGAGCCGGAGGCCCCGTTTGGCGAGTCAACCGGCTACGTCGCCGACAAATTGCTCAATCCCTACTTCGAGGTGAAGTGCATTACGCACAGAAAGAATCCGATCTTCGCCACGATCATCAGCCAAATGCCGCCCAGCGAGTCAAGCGTCATGCGCCAGGTGTCGGCCGAAGGTAACTATCTTCGATTCCTCAGGGATCAGTGCAACATTCCCGGCATTGTTGAGGTGGCCTTTCACAGCATCGCCGTGCGGCAGATTTGTGTCATCCGAATGAAGAAAATCAACCAGGCGCATGTCTGGCAAGCGCTGCACAGCATGGTCGGCTATCATCCCGCCACCGGTAAAATGGTCATCGCCGTGGATGAAGATATCAATCCACGCAATCTGGATTCGCTCTTCTGGGCCCTGGCCTTTCGCATGCAGCCTCATCGCGACACGCTGATCATTCGCAACCGCACTCCGCAAATGGATCCATCGGCTCAGCCGCCAGGCAAGCAAATGGAGAATTCGATGGATGAAATGTACGGTTGCTCGGCCATGCTGATCGACGCGACGCGCAAGTGGGACTACCCGCCGGTGTCACTGCCCAAGAAGGAGTTCATGGAGCGCGCGCGAAAGCTCTGGGAGCGCCTGGAGCTGCCCAAACTCCGGCCGCAGGATCCATGGTACGGATACAACCTCGGCGCGTGGTCGGAAGAAGACGAAGAGGAAGCGGAGCTTGCCTTGAAGGGCGAGCATTACCAGACCGGAGAAAAGGCAGTTAAGAAGAGGGTGCCGGCGAAGTGATAAGCGCAGTAAAACAAGCCCCTGATGTCCCAGGCTTTTCCAGGAGGCGATCCATTGCACGAGTTTCAGCGACCTGCAGAGCCATAACGTGGTCGCCTGCCAAGCACCCTACGGGTCGTGGCACCTTTCTGCGCTTGCGTCCGCGACTCTCTTTCTCGGCCCCCTCGGTCCAAACCAGGTTGGTGACGATTATTCTTGCCGGCATGGCGCTTTGGCCGGAAAATCTTTATCCGCAGTCCGCGAAGGTCTTGGTTTCGGCGCCGGCAAAGTCACTCACATGGTTTCCCGCCTTCTTTGCTAAGGAGAAAGGTTTCTACAAAGACGAAGGCCTGGACGTGGACTTCGTCGTGATGGGGCCGCAGCTTGCTCTTCAGGCGCTGGTGACTGGAGATGTCGGCTACACGACCGCGCTCGGTTCCACGATGCGCGGCGCCGTGAGGGGACTTCCTATTCGCGTCGTCCTCACGATTTGCGAGAAGCCCCATTTCGCCCTCATCGCTCGCCCGGGGATCAACTCAGTGGCGGCGCTCAAGGGGAAAGTGTTGGGAGTATCGCCATGCTCCATCTGTACAAGCTCGCGCCGGGCCAGGATGTCAAAATCCTCGCCGTCGGCGGCGGCACCAACCGCCTCACTTCTCTCAAGGCCGGCGTCATCGACGCGACGCTCATGGAGTTTCCCTACAATCTGATGCTGGAAAAAGAGGGGTTCACCCGGATTCTCTTCGTCGGCGACATCGTGCCCGCGCCGATCGCCGGCTTTGGCGCGACGGTCGAACGGATTCAGCAGCGCCCGGATGAAATCCGGCGCATGGTCCGGGCCACTTTGCGAGCGACCAAATACGCAAAGGAGCATCGCGACGAGAGCGCAAGATCTATCGCCAAGTGGACGGGGATGGATGTCGCCTTGGCCGAAGGGAGCTACGATTTGGCGTCGGGAACGTGGTCGAATGACGGCATCCCCGCGTCCGATGCGATTGCCAGCGCGATGCAAGACGTCATGAGAGAACTGAAGTTAAAGTCTCCTCCGGACCCCGCCAAGGTTTTCGAGTGGAATTTTGCGAAAGAGACGAAATAGAAACGAGGAGCACTCTATGATCGAGATGGGACAAGAGCAGGCCGAAGAACTCATGGGGGATTTGGCAGCCAAGATCTCGAAGCGCTGGAAGGGAATGGTCGATCAGACTCGCTTCATGCGGGAGTTGAAGGAAGGAAAGCTCAAGAGGGAATCGATCAAGCTCTTTTATCAGAATTGGGGCGCGTTTGTGCCGGTGATCAACTCCGTCTACACGGCGGTCTTTTACAAGCACCTGTGGTTTTTTGTGAAGAACGTGGACTTGATGGAAGTCTATACCGAGAAAGTCCTCGACGAGTTCGGTCATCCGAAGCCGCCCGGCCATATCCAGATTCTGATCGGCACCGGGAACGCATTGGGATTGACCGCCGAGGAGGTGCTGCTCTCTCCCATGCTTCCCAAGGCTCGCGCGCTGCCTGATTTCCACCGGACTTTGCTGGTCGACGGCCTTATCCAAGAATATTGGTTTTCCGTGCTGTGGGAGGGGGCTTTTGGCGAATCCTGTCTTGACTGGTTCAAGGCGCTCACGCTTCATTATGGGCTTACGACAGAGCAGGCGAGTTATTTTTCCAAGCACCATGAAGCGGACACCATGGATCACCTCGACCGCAAAGCGCACGGCGCCGTAACAAAGACGGTGCTCGCCAGATTGCTGCAGCAGGGCATCTACGAGCGGCCCGGATACTCCATGGAATACTGCGCGCTCACGCCTGTTGATCTTGTTGCCTTGATGATGGATGAAGTGTATAAAACCACGCATTGAAAAACATGCTCGTGATTTCGTGTCCGTGGCACGTGTTCGAACTGAGCACGAATCACGAGCACGATCATGTGAAAGGTGAACATGATCAAGTACAGTGAGTGGGCTTCCTGTCAATCTGGCGAAGTCTAGTCGAGGAACCAGGCTATGGCATTTCGTGATTTGCGTGAGTTTATCGACGTGGTGCAGGCGGGGGGGGAGCTGCGGCTCATCAAGGGAGCCCATTGGGATCTCGAGATCGGCTGCATTACCGAGTTGATGGCCGAGCGGGAGGGTCCGCTGCTCTTGTTTGACTCCATTCCAGGTTACCCAGAGGGTTTTCGCGTCGTGACTAATTTTTTGGCCACGCCGCGTCGCTTCGCGCAGGCTCTGGGACTCCCACAGGATCTTCCGAAGATGGAGATCTTAAAAGCATGGAGAGAAAAGAGCCGGCGTCTCGAGTATCTTCCTCCAGTGGAAGTGGCGTCGGGGCCGGTCACGGAGAATGTGGTCGAAGGCGAAGACATCGATCTGGAAAAATTCCCCGCGCCGAAGTGGCACGAGTTGGATGGCGGCCGCTACATCGGAACAGCGGACATGGTGATTACGCGCGATCCAAAGAGCGGCTGGATCAATGTAGGCGCTTACCGCGCCTGCATTCAGGGGAAGAGACGGTTGAGTCTTTGGGTGCTGGAGCATCATCACGGAAAGCAGATCATCAGGCGGCACTGGGAGGAAGGTCGTCACTGTCCGGTGGCCATTGTCCTCGGGTGCGAGCCGGCGACATGGATCGCTGCACCCTCTGCGATCAAGGCCGGCGTGAGCGAATACGATTACGCCGGCGGCTTGCGCGGCGCTCCGGTCGAGGTGATCAAGGCACCGCACACCGGGCTGCCGGTGCCGGCATTTGCGGAGATCGTGCTCGAAGGCGAGATTCCACCGTTGGAAGAAGAGTCCGCGCTCGAAGGGCCGTTCGGCGAGTGGCCGGGGTATTATACGCATGTGGGACAAGAGTGTGTCGTCCGGGTGCGCCGGGTCATGTACCGGAACAAGCCGATCCTTTTAGGGAATCCGCCGCTGTTGCCGACCACGCACCGGTACGGCATCCCTTTGTT
>VBLN01000427.1:5106-5666 GCA_005878685.1 Deltaproteobacteria bacterium
AGGCGCTTACGGCTACGGCCGGGCTGCAGGCCGGCGCCAGCATGTACCGCTATGTCGTGGCGGTTGACGAGGACATCGACCCTTCGGACCTGAACCAGGTTCTTTGGACCATGACGACTCGGGTCGATCCCAGCGAGTCCGTGCAAGTGTTGCGTTCCTGGACATCGGACCTTGATCCCCGCGTTTCGCCCGAAAAGCGCGCGAAAGGGGATTACACATCGGGCAGGATGCTGATCGACGCCTGCCGGCCGTTCACCTGGCGGGACCAGTTTGCCAACTCTAACCGCTTCAGCGAGCAGATGAGAAAGCGGATATGGCAGAAGTGGCTCGCGGATCTGGAAAAAACGCGCCCCGCGGGCGGCGCTTGAAAGCCCTACGGTATGCTGGCTCTGGTAGAAATTTAGAAACATCGAGGAGGAAAAATTCATGGATAAGGTTCATTTCCCCTATCGCTCGGACAGCCACCTCACGTTTCTTCACGTGGTGGGCGAGTCGGGCTCCTGGGCGAAACATGGGCTTGAAGTCGAGTACGAATATTTCATCAGCTCGGAGGACTCGCA
>VBLN01000427.1:5708-8362 GCA_005878685.1 Deltaproteobacteria bacterium
TACATCAGGCGGCCCAAAGGCGACAAATGGGTTTATCTCGGTCAGACCGTGAGCCTGCTTCGTCACCGGATGGTTGTGCGGCCCGACTCGGGCATCTCCAGGGTCGCCGATCTGCGCGGAAAAAAGGTCGCGACCAAGGGCCAGCATCCGGGACTCAACACCTGGCTCTTCCTCAAGCAGAACGGCCTGCTGGGAGAATGCACGCAGGAGCGCTTTCGCGGCGAGACGCCCCATTGGCAGGCGGTCAAAGAAGGCAAAGCGGACGCCGCGTTCGTGACGCCCCCGGCGGACATCTTCGCGCGCCGGGCGGGGATGAAGGTGATCGAGGTCGAGCCTTTGCCGATGGTATGGTTTACCACGGCCTCCACCGGCATGCCCTTCGTCGAGAAGCATCCGGACATCGTCGATAAATTCCTCAGAGGCCTCTGCGAAGGCATCGCCTACTTCAAGACGCACCGGGGCGAGTCGATCAAGATCATCAAGGAGAAGTACAAGCAAGAAGGCGACCTGGACGATGAAGCCGCGACGCATCTCTACGATGATTTGAGCAAGACCTTGCAGGCGAAGCCCTACGCGAGCCTCCAGGCGATCAGCAACGTCTATGAGATTTCGGTCCAGCAAGACAAGGCCGCGGAAAAAACCGATCCGATGGCGCTGTGGGATTTTCACTATCTCCGCAAGATCGACGATAGTGGATTCATCGATAACTTGTACAAGCTTTGAGGGAAATCTCCGGCAGAGAAGAAGCGATGAGCGCGACTATGCCCAGAATGGGAGTGAAGATGGCGCCCGAGGAGGCGAAGCGCTTTGTTGAGCAGCTCAACGCCAAGGTTCTTCACCGATGGGACGAGAAGGTCAGCCAGGGAGCGTGCATGAAGCGACTGATCGAAGGAACCTTGCCGCTCACCGCGATCAAGCTCGGGGCAATTTCACTATCGAGATCAACACGCTGATCGCGGCGTCATATCACAAGCACATCGGCTTCTTTAAGCGACACTCCGATCTGCTCGCGCCTTTTGGCGCCAAAGTCGCCGATGAATTTATTCATCCGAAGCCGCCGGGACATATCCTCGTGATGTTGCAAACGGCAAAAGCGCTGGGGCTCACCGAGGATGAGGTCCTGAGACAGCCGATGCTGCCTGGCACGCGCGCCATCTTGGACTTCAAGCGGGCGCTCTTGTGGGAGGGGACGGTCGCCGAGTGGTGGTTCTCGATGCTCACCGAGGAGCCGATCGGCTATTGGGCTCGAGCCTGGTTCAAGGCGTTGACAACTCACTACGGCTTCACGCGGGAGCAAGCGATCTATTTTTCGACCCACGAAGAGGCCGATCTCAAGGAGCATGACGAGGGTGTCATGGGACATGGCAGCTTCAATCGCACGGTGATGCAGCGCATTCTGGAAGACGGCTACGCGGATGTGCGCGAGGGCTACAGCCTGGAGTACTGCGCTTTTGCTGCTGTGGATTTGTATGGTCTGATGCACCGGGCGGCCTATGAGGAGAGCGTGTGATAGCACGCAAACGGTCCGATGGCGGGTGTCTATTAGTATTGGCAAGGGAGGGCTCATGAAGCGGCGATTCGCGCTCTGTTGGGAAATAATCGCGCTGGCATTACTTCTCTCCGCCGTTCCAGCGAAAGCCGAGCCGTTAATCTCGGGCTATAGCGGCACGGGCGTCAGCGGCACCTTGCGCCGGGTGATGGAGAAGGAAAGGCTCTGGCCGAAGCGCGGGCTCGACGTCAAGCCGGTCTATTTTAATAGCGGGAGCACGATGGCGCAGGCAATGGTGGCTGGAGATATTGTCGCCTCCGATTCCGACGTGCCCGCGCAGCTCAGTCCCAAGCTGGCCGGACTCATGGACGTAAGGGTGATCGCGGTGACGATCAACCGGCTGGAGCACTTCCTGATCGTGCGCAACCATATCAGGACCGCGGACGATCTTAAGGGCAAACGGATCGCCATAAGCCGCTTCGGCTCCGCCTCTGACGTCACCACGCGTCTCGCGGTTCGCTTCCTGAAGCTCAACCCCGACAAGGATCTGACATTTCTCCAGTCAGGCAACACGCCGACGAGAATCTCCGCCCTTGTCGCCGGGCATGTGGATGGCGCCTTGGTCAGTCCGGAGCAGGTCTACAAGGTGCTGGCATCGAAGTGCTGCCGCGTGCTGGCGGACCTCTCGGAGCTGCCCTTGGACTACGCGCGCTTCGGCATTGTGGCGCCGCTCTCGGTCCTGCGCGCGCAGCGCGAGACGATGCGGAAATATCTGGAGTCTTATGTCGAGGGAATTTATATCTTGAAAACCCGTCCGGATGTGGCCCTGGCTGCTCTGAAAGCCGAAGGCGTCGATGATCCTCAAGTCGCCAAGGATGTCTACAAGCGGCTGGCTGGCAGCTTCCGCGAGTATCCCGCGCCGGATCTAAAGGGGGTCCAGGCGGCGCTGGATTCTCTCGCGATCGCCAAAGAGCGCGCTCCACAAGCGAAGGATTATATCGACATGAGCCTTATAGAGGAGATCAAGAAGAGCGGCTATATCGACCGTCTTTACGGAAAGTAAGCCGTCGGGATGGCGCAACTCGTGAGATGCCTGGCAGTTTTCCTCCTTCCTTTTGTTTTGCTCCCTGCCGTTGCCGCTCGCGCGCAGGAAAAAGTGCGCATC
>VBLN01000427.1:8385-8877 GCA_005878685.1 Deltaproteobacteria bacterium
ATCAGGGCTTTTACGCTAGAAACGGCTTGAATACTGAGCTAGTGCAGGTCCGACCCGCGGTCGCGATCGCCGCTCTGCTCAGTGGAGATGCTGACTATGCGGAGGTGCTGGGATCAGCGATCCGCTCCGCCGCCAGAGGAGCGCCCTTGCGGGCGATCTCGACCACGATCCGCGCCCCGTTTTTCAGCTTCGTGGCGAATCCCAAGATCAAGAGCGTCAGAGAGCTCAAGGGACGCTCCATCGGCGTCACCGCAATCGGCGGCACCAATTACATCAGCACGCGTTTGGTGCTGCAGCACTTCGGCGTCGATCCGGATCGCGAGGCCAAGCTGATTGCGATCGGCGACGAGAAGCTCATGTACGAGGCGCTTAAGATCCAGAGAGTGGATGCCATCGTGGTCGCCCCGCCCTTTTCCATTCTGCTCAAACGGGAGGGGTTCCTCGTACTGGCGCATACCGCGCAGCTGCTCTCGATTCCTTTTGTTGGCCTCT
>VBLN01000428.1:0-2438 GCA_005878685.1 Deltaproteobacteria bacterium
GATATCAGCAGCATCGATAAAAAGACTATCTTGGAGGTTAACAGGGAATTGCAAAAGAAGGGCTGGAGGATTCTCGACGCTTCTGCCGGCGGTGTGGAGGAGCAAGCCGCCGCGGGTGCCCTCTCGCTTTGGGTCTCTGGACCTAAAGAGCTTTTCGAGCAACAGCTCCCCGTCTTTCAAGCCATGGGAAAAAGCATCGTGCATGTCGGAGAGTTGGGCAATGCCAAGCTGGTGAAAAATGCCATGGCGATGTGGGCGGCTATCCAGCACATGGGCCTAGTAGAGGTCATGAGTTGGCTCAAAAAGGGCGGGGTCTCGGAAGAAAGCTTTCAAACGGTAATGCGCAATTCACAGCAAAAGTCGGAAGCAGTGGAGCGGATCCTGGCGGCCCTCGTGAGTCGTAAGTTTAAGCCACGCAAATCTTGGATGCCCAAAGATGTGGGCTTCGGCTTGGACGTGGCCAAAGACATGGAGGTGCCGATGCCCTTTACTGCTCTAGCCTACCAACTTTTCTCAATCGCCCAAGCCAACGGCCTGGATGGTTACGAGGCGACTGGTATTGCTTACCATGTCTACGCTCTCATCTCAGGCCAAAAAAGAGATTAAGGAGGTCGTTTTGGCTTCGCCGGAAAGCCTCTCCCGTTTCTTGAGTTTTCTTTTGCGCCATCACCCGGCGAGTTATCCCCTGCATTTCGACAAGCACGGCTTCGTCGAGTGGGGCGAGCTGGTCAGGGCAGTTCAAATTCGTTTCCCGGAAATCGCAGAGCGGGAAATTATCAACGTTATAGAGAATTCTGACAAGAAGCGCTTTGAGCTGAGGGAGGGCAAGGCCCGAGCGACTTACGGTCATTCGTTCCCGGTGGATCTCGGCTTAGAGACTGTGGAGCCTCCTTCACGTCTCTACCATGGTACAGCGCGCGATCTGGCTCAAAGCATTCTGCGAGAGGGGCTAAAGCCGAGGGGCCGGCAGTATGTTCATCTCAGTCCTTCGATAGAAGAGGCGATGGATGTTGGAAAGAGGCGCGATCCCGCTCCGAGTATCGTGGTTGTTGACTCGCGCGCGGCCCACGCCGGCGGCATTCTCTTCTATTCCTGCGGCCAGCTGTTTCTCACAACTGAGATTCCGCCTAGGTTCTTGTCTTTGTGGGAGAAGTAATTCGCCCCTCGTCTCATCTTGGTTGCGCCAACGCCTTGAATAGGTTGACTTTATAGTTAAAAAAGCGTTATAAAGACTTGCTCCTAAATTGATTTTGTCAATAAAATTTTAGCTTTACAGCAACATCAGTCTCTGCTGGCCACCCGGGCTTACGGAGCAGTAAGAGATGGTTCAAGGGCGAGATGAAGAGTCACCTTAGGGATCTGTTGGCGCAGGCTATTGAAAAAACTGCAAAGGGGGGAGAGCTGAAAACAACAGACCTCCCCCCTTTGCTTCTTGAGACTCCCAAGCAGAAAGAGTTCGGCGATCTAGCGACTAACGTCGCCCTGATCTGGGCGCAGAAAGAGAGAAAGGCGCCGCGCGCTATCGCCGAGGCGATCCTCAAGAACCTAGAGGATCCCGAGGGGATCCTTGCGCACTCGAGTATCGCCGGGCCGGGCTTTTTAAACTTTTCGTTTTCGCCAAAGTTCTACTATGGCCGCCTCAAGGAGATCGAGGCAGGAAGGGAAGCGCCTTTAGACTTGGGCGGGGGCGCGAGAGTCCAAGTCGAGTTCGCCAGCGTGAATCCGACCGGCCCTCTCCATGTCGGGCACGGACGCGTGGCGGTGATCGGCGATGTCCTGGCGCGCCTTCTGCAGGCGGTTGGCTTCGATGTCGAGCGGGAATATTACGTTAACGACACTGGAAAGCAGATGGAGAATCTAGGTCTTTCTCTCTACCTTCGCTATCGGGAGCTCCATGGAGAGAGAATCGAGTTTCCGGAGGAAGGGTATCAGGGACAATATGTCCGCGAGATGGCAGCGGAGTTAAAGCAACAGTGGGGGGAGAGATTCCTTTCGGAGGATAAGGAAACGGCAATCGCTTTTCTCAACCGTTATGGCGGGGAACAGTTGCTCGCAGCGATTCGCAGGGATTTGGAAGAGTTCGGCATCAGCTTTGACTCTTTCTTCAGCGAGCGGGAGCTTCGCGAACGAGGGGAGGTAGCAAAGACGATTGAGCTTTTGCGCAGCCACGGGACGATTTACGAAAGTGATGGAGCGCAGTGGTTCAGGGCGACCGAATATGGCGATGACAAGGATCGAACGGTCATCAAGAGCGACGGTGAGCTCACTTACTTTGCCAGCGACATCGCCTATCACAGAAATAAATTGGAGCGGAGATTCAAGCAGCTCATCAATGTCTGGGGCGCCGACCACCATGGCTATGTGCCGCGTCTCAAGGCTGCGCTTAAGGCGCTAGGCTATGATCCTGAGCGCCTGCAGGTGGTGCTCGTCCAGATGGT
>VBLN01000428.1:2447-4170 GCA_005878685.1 Deltaproteobacteria bacterium
ACGTTGCGCGAAGTCTTGGAAGAAGTGGGTAGGGACGCGGCGCGATTCTTTTTCCTCATGCGCAAGTCGGATAGCCACCTCGATTTTGACCTAGAGCTAGCCAAGAGACAGTCGAGTGAAAATCCGGTATTCTACGTCCAGTATGCCCACGCGCGCATATCGAGTATCTTCGAGCAGGCACGGCAGGCGGGGATTCCAGTAGAGGATTCGGCCTTTCGGACCGCGGAAATCGAGCGCTTGGCTGCGGCCGAGGAGCTGGCACTGATCAAGCAGGTGGTTCAGTTTAGTGAAGTGATTGAAGAGAGCGTCAAGGGTTTAGAGCCACATCGGATCGTTTTCTATCTGGCTGAATTGGCGGGAGAGTTTCACCGCTATTATAATCGGTACAGGGTGATCTCGGACGATGCGGCCCTGAGCCGCGCCCGCCTTTTATTGGTGCGAAACGTGCAGAAGATCCTCCGCAGGGGGCTCGATCTTTTGGGTATAGAGGCGCCTTTAAGGATGGCAGCCCGAGCGGAGCAGGGATAGACTCCGCCGGAGGCGGATCAGCCTCGGACTGAAATAGGTATAAGGGAAGAGAGTTAGCTTTGATGGCGGAGAATCGGAGAGGAAAAGGCCAGGGTCCTTACTATTTTACTCGAGGTCAGTTGCTTCTTCTAGCGGCGGGCTTCACGGCAAGCTCGATTATCATTTTTCTTCTGGGTATCCTCATCGGGAAGGGGATAGAAGAAAGAAAGCTGCTAAAGAAGGAAGAGCCGCTGGTGAAGATTCCGATCCAACCTTCGACCCTCGGCTCGAAATCGGGAGCCCCGCCAAAGGAAGAGTTGACCTTCTATGATACCTTGGCCAAGACTCGGACAGCTACGCAGCTGGGTGAAGAAGGCCAAGCGTCTGAGAAGGATGCAAAGTCTGAGGTGAAAGAGACGGGATCTGTTTCAGCCAAGGATGAGAGGGAAAAAGCCGAAAAGACTCAGTCGGTGCCTGAAGTCAAAAAGCAAACGCCCGCTCAGAAGACTCCAGAGGCTGCCAGGGCGGAGAACGCAAAGGGCGACGGCGCTTGGACCGTTCAGGTCAATGCTTATGGGAACGAGAAGGACGCCAAGGCATTAGCCAAAAAACTAAAGGATAAAGGATATGACGCCTACGTGACTTTCACCACGATCAAGGGCCGTCCATGGCACCGCGTCCGCGTCGGTCGCTTCGCGACGCGCGAACAGGCTCAAGCGCTGCAGGAGACTTTAAAACAAAAAGAGAGTCTTTCCAACTCGATTACCATGAGCCGGTAAAAGGGAATTCGGTTATGAACATTCGAGAAGCCATCGCTAGGTTGGTGAATCGGGGAGATCTCTCAGAAGCGGAGACCATTGAGGTCATGAACCAGATCATGACCGGCGAGGCGACACCTTTACAGGTTGCCTCCTTTCTCACCGCTTTGAGGATGAAGGGCGAGACGGTGCAAGAGATCACCGGAGCCGCCCGGGTCATGAGAGAAAAGGTGCACCGCGTCAGGGTCAAAGCCGGCCTTGTGCTCGACACGTGTGGAACGGGGGGAGATCAGAAAGGGACCTTCAATATCTCAACGGCCTCGGCGTTTGTTGTGGCGGGCGCTGGGATCGCTGTGGCCAAGCATGGGAACCGCTCCGTGTCGAGTCAGTCCGGGAGCGCCGACGTGTTGGCGGCTTTGGGAGTCAAGATCGATGCTCCGAAAGAAAAGGTCGAAGAG
>VBLN01000021.1 GCA_005878685.1 Deltaproteobacteria bacterium
AGGACGCGATCTATTTTTCCACCCACGAGGAGGCGGATCTTGAGCCACACGCGCTAGGCGAAGGGGGTGAGGAGGCGATGGGGCATGGCGCCTTCAATCGCACTGTGCTCCAGCGCGCGCTGGAAGATGGGAAGGTTGAGTTTCGCGCCGGCTATCCGATGGAGTACTGCGCTTTGACGATGGTCGATCTTCATGCGCAGATGAAGCGCGCCGCGATGGACAAGCCTTATCCTTAACGCCTATGACTCCCGCCGTTCGGGGACTCATGCTTTCTCCCCTCGGTAAATATCTTACCCTAGCAGGGCTGCTGGCGCTTATCTGTTTCGCAGGCACGGTGCATAGCGCCGGATCCCCAGGGCTCGAAAGGATCCTCATCACCCATTCGAGCGAAAGCATCAGCATCGCTCCCTTGCATTATGGGATGGAAAAGGGGTTCTACCACAAGGAGGGACTCGACCTTCAGTTCCGCATTCTGCGCGGGGACCTGGCCATCGCCGCTATGGTTGGCAGTAAGGAAGTCGACTACATTTCCGGCGCCGGTACTGCGTTCGCGGCGGCGGTCAAGGGGTTCCCTGTCAGTGTGCTTGCGCACGACTTCAAGAGTGTATTCTTCTATCTCATGGCGCAGCCGAATGTAAGGGGAGGGAAAGAATTGAAGGGAGGAAAGGTTGCCGTCAGTTCCTTGGGTGGGACGGGCGCCGTCGCTACGAGAGCAACTCTTAGGGCGATCGGTCTGAATCCGGACCGGGACGTGACCGTTATCGTCATCGGTTCCGCTTCCGTGCGCATGGCCGCTATGGAGGCGGGGTCGATCCAGGCCGCGGTCATGCCGGTTCCGTGGAACTTTCGCATGCGAAAGAAAGGCTTCAACGAACTGATCTATGCTGGCAACGTCATGTCTCAACCTCTCACCGGGATTGCAACGAGCCGTGAGAAATTGGAAAGGAATCCCGATCAGGTGCGAAAAATGCTGCGCGGATTCTTGGTTACGCTCAACGCGGTGAAGCGCGAAAAGAAAGAGGTCACCAACTTCATAGAACGCAAATACAGTATCGAGCCGGACGTCGCCGAAGAGGTCTACGGCGTCATGGTCCAGGCTCTGACGGAGGACGGGACCGTGCCGGAGTCCGCGCTGCAGGATCTCCTTGAACAGACCAAGGCCGAGGTCGGAGTTAAGAAGGATATTGCCTCGTCGTCGATCGTCGATTATCGGCTGCTGAAAGAAGCAGCGAAGCACTTCCGTCGGCAAGGGGAAAGCGTACCGTGAGGGAAGCGCTGCGCGCCCTCGTCGCTCTGCTGATCGTCTCTTCACCGGCGCACGCGGAGAAGCTCCGGCTCTCCGTCTCAAGCGTCGATAGCTCCTTTCTGACTGTTGCGGTCGCCGACAAGCGCGGCTTCTTCAAGGAGCAGGGGTTGGAGGTCGAAGTCATTCGCATGGCGGCTCCTATTTCCATCACGGCGCTCGCCAACGGAGACATCGATTACACGATGATCTTTGCTTCAGTGATCCGAGGCGCGATGCGCGGCATGCCGATCAAGGTGACGGCGAGCTTTTTGGACGGCTCGACCCATGCCCTGATCGCTCGCCCTGAATTCAAATCCGTCAAAGACCTCCGTGGAAAAACTCTCGGCGTCAGCACGGTCGGAGCTACCTCCGACCTGACAGCCCGCATGATGATCCGCCATTTCGGTGTCGATCCCGACAAAGAGATGAAGATCGTCGCGCTGGGCTCCGATCGAGCTCGCTTCGCCGCGTTGAAAGAGGGTATCGTCGATGTAGCCGTGATTTCGCCGCCGGCCGACGCTGAGGGAAAGAAGATCGGCATGAACGTTCTGGCCCGCGCTTACGAGCTGTTCAATTTCCCCTTTGTCGGCCTAGGCGCCAACGTGAAGAAGCTGAAGGAACGGCCTGACGAGGTGAAGAGAATGTTGAAGGCTTTGACGCGTGCCAACCGCTACATCCGCGAAAACCGAGAAGGAGCGATCCAGACGTTGGCCGAATGGTCCAAGTCGACAAAGGAAGCGGCGGCGGCTTCGTATGATGGCACGTACAAGGTTTTCAACCTCGACGGAAGCATCCCGGAGGACGGCCTGCGCCTGATGGTGGATCAAGCGAAAAAGGATATGAAGATCGCTCGTGAGGTTCCGTTGAGCGAAGTTGCGGATCTCACTCTGCTGCGCGAAGTGCAGAAGGAGCTGGGCATTCCGGGGCGTTGAAAATCAAGCAGGGGAAGGTCAAACTGCAGGAGGGAGGCGATCCTCATGAAAACCGCGAATGAAGAGATTCAGGAGTTGGACCGTCTGCTTGAGCAGAGGCTTTTGTCGGGCCTCTGGAGAATCCCGGCCGGCGAGCGGCCGCTCGACCCTAAGACCGAGGTCAAGGCACATCTCTGGAAGTGGGCCGACATCTACGACAGCCTGCTCAAGGCCAGGGACCAAATCGGCATTCACGCGGCAGTCAACGAGCGCAGGACGATTCGGCTGGTGAATCCTGGCCTCAAGGAGAGCGAGATGACCAGCCATACGATGCTCTTTGCTTTCCAGCTTATCCAGCCGGGCGAGGTGGCGCCGGCGCACCGCCACACGATGGCGGCGATCCGCTTCATTCTCCAAGGCAAGGGGGCGTACACTGCGGTGGAGGGAGAAAAGGTGATGATGGGGCAGGGCGATCTGATCCTCACGCCGCAGTGGACTTGGCACGAGCACGCTCACGAGGGCGCCGATCCGATGATTTGGATCGACGGATTGGACGTACCGCTGGTGAAAGCTCTTAACGTGATCTCGTTCGAGCCGTATCCCGATAAGTCGGGCCTCGCTAAAACGGACTACGATCCTAGCGCGCACTCAGGGTTGACGCGTTCTGTCGGTTCTACGGAAAAAATCGCCAAAGCTCCGCTCCATTACCGCTGGGACGTGACCTATCTAACACTTAAGGTTTTGGCCCAAAGTAGCCGAAATCCTTATGAAGGCGCCGCTTTAGAGTACGTTAATCCAGTGACCGGCGGGCCGACGCTGCCGACCCTTTCATGTTGGATGCAGATGCTCCGTCCCGGCGAGAGAACCAAGGCGCATCGCCATACAAGCACGTCGATCTACCACGTATTCCGCGGCAGCGGCACCACGGTCATCAACGGCGAGCCGTTTCACTGGGAAAAAGGCGACAGCTTCGTCGTCCCGCTGTGGAGCTGGCACGAACACGCCAACAGATCACAAGCTGGCGAGGCGCTGCTCTTCTCGATGCACGACAAGCCGGTCCTCGACGCCTTCGGGCTGTACCGCGAGGAGGGCGATGGCAAAAGTCATCTAGGGCTGTAACGGGAAGAAGTCCCGTGAAAAAATCTTCGTGCAGACGGATCATCGCTGTCTCGCTTATAGCGGTCCTCCTCCCTTTATGGGCGCCGTTCAGCATGGGCGCGTCGCAGCCAGCCAAGGTTACGATTCACATCCCTTCGAAGAGTCTCTCGCTCATGCCTTTCTACTTCGGCAAGGATAAAGGTTTCTTTCCCAAGGAAGTGATCGACCTGCAGCTTGTAATGATGGGGCCTCCGACCGCGATCGTCGCCCTGGTAGGTGGGGAGCTGGATTTCTCCACCACTCTGGGGGCTGCAACTTCCGCCATCATGCAGGGCCATCCGCTCAAGCGCATCTTCTACGTCCAGCACGAACCGGCTCACGTTCTCGTCGGACAGCCCGAGATCAAAAGCGTTCAAGAGCTGACCGGCAAGGTCGTCGCCGTGAATGCTATCACCGACGCCACGGGGATGGCGGCAAGGATGATTCTGAGAGGCAACGGGATCGATCCATCGCGCGTCACGCTGCTTGCCACAGGGGTCACGGATAACACCTATAAGGCGTTGACGACCAGGAACGTCGCCGCAGCTATGATGATCCCGCCCTACACGGAAGAGCTGGAAGCGAAGGGGTTCACTCGCCTGGCCGAGGCCAAGACCTTTGCGCCGATCAGCTTCATCGGCCTCGTGGCCTCGACCGATTTCCTGACGAGAAATTCCAACAAAGCCCAGGTGTTGATCGCCGGCTTGCTCAAGACCCTGGCCTACCTGCACAACCCGGCGAACCGCGGCGAAGTTGTCCAGTACATCGCCGCCTTCCACAAAATCGATCCGCCGCTCGCCGATAAGGCTTTCGCTTCGATCCTGCCATCTTTCAGCAGAGACGGCACCAAGCCGCGAAAGGCGATTGAGAAGGAAATTGAGATCTATCGCGAGACGCTGAAAATCGCCAAGACCGTAACGCCTGACGATCTCGAGGACCTGCGCCTGCTAAGGAAGGTTCAGGAAGGGGCGCGTTCCCAGGGACAGTGAACGCCCAAAACCTGCTGCCGGTGCCTTTCGGATAAGTTCATAGAGCGGCTCTAAGGAGCTCGTTTGTAGACCTCGCTGCCCCAGAGTTCCTTTAAGAAACCGCTCCTTTCCAAATTGATCGCAAAACTATTGTCATAGAACTCTTCCGCTGTTTTCCTCACGCTTGTTCCGCTCTCGCGGGCGAGCTCCACCGCCTCGGTGACCGCTTTTCCCGGAACCAACATCGACCGATCGACGATCTCTTTGGCGTAAACGTTGTAAGACGACTGTAGCGCTTCTTCATCTTTGACTCGCATCGCCCTAGAGATCGCTGCTTTGGCCTTGTCCGGATTTTTCTCGACGAAATGGACCGCCTCGGCGAAGGCCGCAACCGCCCGTTGTACGATCGCCGGACGGTCGCGCAGCATCTTGTAATTGGTATGGAGCGAGCTGTAGATGAACGGCAGGTCCAGCTCCACCAGACGATAGAGCACGTTGAAGCCGTCGTTCTTCGCCCGAACATCCAAAGGCGGCGTGATCACAATCGCTTGGACCACATTGCTCGCCATCGCCTGATAACGCTCGCCCTGACTCCCGCCGATGGGCCGCATCGTCACCTCGTCGGTGGTGAAGCCAAATTTTCTGATGACCGCGCGCGAGAGTCGCGCGCTCAAATCTCCCGGCCGCGTGACACCGATAGACTTCCCTTTTAGGTCCTCCGGCCTCTTGATCTCCTTTCGCGCTACCAAGACATAGGGGAGCTTGACAAGCGGAGAGGCGACCAGTTTCCCATCGATTCCCGTAGCGAGACCGGGAATTGTGCCGTCCGCGGCGCAATAGACGAACTGGATCTCATCGGCCGAAAGAGCCGCTAGGGCAGGGCCACTGCCACGAATGTAAATATGCTCCAGCTTGAGGCCGTATTTATCGAAAAGGCCGTTATCGAGAGCCGTATAGAGATGAACGAAACCTCCCGACACGGCGCAGGTGGCGATTCTCAAGGAGAGGGGCCGCTCGCCCGCCCTGGCGAGATAGGGATTGGCATGGGATCTGACGGGAGAAAGGAAGAGAGAGAATAGGAACGCGAGGATTCCTATCATCATACGGCTGAGACCGAGTTTATTTAAATCTCTTGCTGCCTGCAATGGCGGGATTTCCCCTGCTGAAAGATATCCGGAAGCCGGATTCCATGGCAAGGAAATTGCAGCGACTCCTTCATCCCTTCTCTATTCCCTCTCTCCGTAGCTATCGCTTAATGTTTTTCCGTTTGACGCTCCAGGTGCCGCGAGTTAAAGATTGAATAGTGCCTCATCTTTGATCCCGCATCACCGGCCGAACCGGGTCTTTTATGACCAGCTTCAAATTTCAACTTCTCCTCGTTGTCTATTGCACCCTGCTGATGCTGGGTCAGCGAGCAGCCGCGCAGGAGATGAAGCGCATCTACTACGGAACTTCGGCGTCGCCTGCTCATCTTCCGGTATGGGTCGCGAAGGATGCCGGGTTCTTCGCCCGGCACGGTCTAAACGTCGAGCCGGTGCAGATTCGCGGCGGCTCGTTGATCGCGCTTGCGATTATAACGGGTGATCTGCCTTTTTCCGGCGTCGGAGCGGAGTCGGTCGTGGCTGCGCGCGCCGCTGGAGGCGACGTGGTTCTACTCGCCTGTCCTATCGACGCGGACCCGGTTTACTTGATCACGCGCCCTGAAATCAAATCCCCCTTGGAACTTAAGGGCCAAGCGAGCGCCGTGACGCGCTACGGCTCGACGACGCATTTCTATCTTCGGGCGGCGCTAAAGCACGTCGGGCTCGACCCTGAACGAGACGTGATCGTCATGCAGTTAGGCGCCGGCCCGGAAATGGTCGCCGCACTGGAAATTGGACGCATCCAAGCCGCGGCGCTAACGACGCGGTACGCGATTCCCTTTTTAGAGCGGGGCTGGCCCGTGCTCGTGGATCTCAGCAAGACCGACCTGGTCTATCCGTCTTCGTGCGTCACCAGCAGTCGCGCCTTTATTAGAGCGGAGCCAAAGATGACCGAAGACTTCCTCAGGGCCTATGTCGCCGGTATTCAGTTGATCAGAAGAGATCGTCAGTTCGCTGAGAAATCCTTTGCCAAATGGCTGCGCGAAAAAGATCCTGCGATCATCGAAAAGTCGGTTGCAGCCTACGCCCGCCTCTTCAAGCCGGCCCCCTTCGTGCCGGACAAAGGGATCGAAAACGTCGTGAAAGATCTGATGAGGAAGCGGCCCGAATTCAAAGAGTACCTGGGCTGGCCGGGGCCGTTCCGCGAAAACGGACCGCTGCAAAAGGCCTTGCGGGAGAAATAATCTGAGACGCCCTCTGCGGCGAGATATATTCAACATCGAACCCCATACCGGCGCCGATGCCATCCTGCGCTGCGAGGGAACTTCCCATTAGCAGCAAACCGATCATGATCAAGAATTGGGCTAGCGTGCGGAACGCGAAGACACTGGACGACGAAAATCTTCCGCGACGATTTGAAGTCTGCCAAACCCCGGTAAAATGACTCATGCGCACCTCCTGGGATGAAATAATTTCAACTGATTATAAAGTCCCTTTTGAAGGCTAGCCCCCGAGGACTAAAATGCCTCGGCGATCCTCGGGCCGCGTTTTGAAAGCAAGCGGTTATTACCTACTCTGCGGGTTGCCTTGTCGCACCTTTTTTCGGAGATGAACCACAACCGCGAATCGCGTGCTCTTAAGACTTTCCTCCCATTGACGTCGGGTAGAATCGGTGCCTACTAATATGGAGCTTCATTACGCTGGTCCCTTTGAAAATTAGAGGGAATTCAAAGGAGGTCGCCATGCAGATTCCGACCGACGGTCCCAAAGCGATCTTTCTCTTTCTCGGATTGGTGTTGGCCCTGTCTTGGGCAGGCACGCCGAGCGCAGAGGCAGCAGAGAGGGGTAGCCTCCAGGGGGAGATTCGCGATGGCAACGGTAGGGCAGTGACCAGGGCGGCGGTCAAGATTCGCAATTTGGAGAAGGGGATCACGGTCACGGTTTTCTCGCATCGAGGCAATTACAGCGCGCCCGATCTTTTTCCTGGGAAGAGCGAGGTGTCCGCCGGATTGGGCGGGCATGAGGAAGGCGCGAAGGCAGCAGTCGAGGTCGCGGCCGGTAAAAAAACCGTGTTAAATCTAAGTCTACCCAAGCAACCTGCAGAGCCGATTCTTACTCCGGCGGACTGGATCCGGCGACTTCCCGATGATCGGGACGGCGCGAAGCAGATGGTCATCAATCGCTGCGTGAACTGCCACGGCCCGGCGCAGATCGTCGCCAAACGTTTTGATCGACTGACTTGGAAGAAGGTGATTCTCGACATGGGGCGAATCGAAGCAGTAGGGAAGCCGAACTATAAGGAAATCTCAGATGAACAAGCCATGGCGGCGAAGGACGAGGAAATCGAGCGGCTGTCGGCTTATTACGCCAAACACTTTGGCCCGGACAAGACGCCCGGAGTGAAATTTCCCAAGCCAGTCGCTTACCGCAATGCGCGCACGGATACCAAAATCGTCTTGACCCAGTTCGATATTCCCACTCGGACAGCCATCCCGCACAATCTTACCGTCGATCCGCAAGGCCACATCTGGTTTGTGGAACGCTATGCGGACAAGGTTGGGGGTCTGAACCCGAAGAGCGGCGAGTTCCAGGAGTTTCCGATTCCGACCGGAGCCCGGCCGCACGGGATCGTCGCAGACAAAGGCGGCATGATCTGGTGGACCGAGAGCCACGGCAACCATCTCGGGCGTCTGGACCCGCAGACCGGGCAAATGAAGCGCTACCCGCTGCCGCAGGAAGGCTCCAGTCCTCACACATTGTTTATCGGAAAGGACGGTCTGATCTGGATGACTCAAATCCGCGGCGGCCGCATCGCCAGCTTCAATCCCCAGACGGAGAGCTTCAAGGAATATACGATTCCGACGAAGGATTCCCGTCCCTATGGGATTGTCGTCGATTCACACAATCATGTCTGGTTCTGCGAGTTCACCGGCGATAAGATCGGAATGCTCGACCCCGCCACCGGCGTATTCAAGGAATATGTCCCTCCCACGCGCTACTCGGGCCCGCGCCGGCTTGCGCTCGACCGGAACGACAACGTTTGGTTCACCGAGTACAACACGAACAAGATCGCGCTGCTGAGCCATGACACGGGGAAGATCAAAGAATGGGAAGTTCCCACGCGGGACTCGGGTCCCTATGACATCGTCGTCGATGGTCGCGGCAAGGTTTGGTTTGATGAGTTCACGGCCAATAAGCTCGTTCGCTTCGATCCGGCAACGGCTAAGTTCACCGAATACCCGCTGCCCGGGGTCGATTCTCAGGTGCGGAAGATGACGCAAGACCAAGACGGAGCCGTGTGGCTTTCGGAATACAAGAACAGTCGCATGGTCCGGGTCGTGGAGCGGTAAGAGCGCTCACAAATTTGACGCTGCGCTGGTCGCCAAGCTGAAGGACATTCTGAAGTAGCCGGTGAGAAATTTTTTAGCGCAAAGGCCAATGAAGCGGAGCACGGATCGGATTCTGACCACGCACGCCGGCAGCTTGGCGCGCCCAAAGGATCTTCTCGAGATTATGGACGCGAAGTTGTACGGCAAGCCCTATGATCGTGATGCTT
>VBLN01000003.1 GCA_005878685.1 Deltaproteobacteria bacterium
TTGCGCAAACGGATATTCCTGAGGAACTGAAGAAAACCGCCCAAGAGATGCGCGTTCAATTGATGGAAAGTGTCGCAGAAACGGACGACGCCCTGCTGGAAAAATATCTTGACGCCCAGGAGCTTTCCTCCGAGGAGCTAAGGCAGGGAATTCGGGGAGGAGTCCTTAGAGGCAAGTTGTTCCCTATTCTTTATGGTTCGGCAACGCGGTTGATCGGTGTCCCTCAGCTTTTGGACGCCATCGTTGATTATCTGCCGTCGCCGGTAGACGAAGGGGAATTTCAAGGCAAAAACCCCGTGACCGGGGAAATAGAGAAGCGGTTGCCGGACCCGACCGGCCCGTTGGCTGCCTACGTGTTTAAGACGATCATCGATCCGTTCGCCGGGAAGCTTTCGGTGATGCGAGTCATTTCCGGAAGGATAGCGACGGATATGGGGCTTTATAATCCCAATAAACAGTTAAAGGAAAAGATCGGACAGATGTTTAAACTGGAGGGGAAAAAGCAGGAAGTGGTTCGCGAAGCGAGCGCTGGCGAGATTGTGGCCGCGGCCAAACTCAAGGATGTTTCTTCGGGTGACACTCTGTGCGAGGAGAGGGCTCCGATCCAGTTCGATGGCCCACCCCATTTCTCGCCGCTGATCTCGTTTGCTCTGGAGCCCAAGACTAAAGCCGATGAGGAAAAGGTCCCGCAGGGGCTCCACCGGATAATGGAAGAAGATCCAACCATTGAGCTCCATCGCGATGAGGAAACCAGAGATTTCATCCTTTCCGGCATGGGCCAGCAGCATGTCGAGATTATTGTTGAAAAATTGAAGCGGAAATATGGCGCGGAAGTCATACTCAAAGCACCTAAAGTGCCCTACAAAGAGACGATCCGCGGTCGAGCCAGCGCCCAAGGGAAGTTAAAAAAGCAATCCGGCGGACGGGGACAGTACGGAGATACCTGGCTTAAGATCGAACCGCTCCCCCACGGCAAGGGTTTCGAATTTGTCGACGAGGTCGTTGGCGGTGCCATCCCGCGGAACTACATTCCCGCAGTGGAAAAAGGGGTGAGAGAAGCGATGGCTGGAGGCGTCCTTGCCGGATACCCGATGGTGGATGTCCGGGTCACGCTCTATGACGGTTCCTATCACGACGTGGACTCGTCGGATATGGCATTCAAGATCGCCGGTTCATTAGGGTTCAAAAACGCCGTCGAGAAGGCGAAGCCGGTGATCCTAGAACCGATCATGACGCTGGAAGTGACTGTGCCTGACGACTGCATGGGCGATGTCATCGGCGATCTCAACAGCCGCCGCGGAAAAGTACTTGGCATGGAGACGAAGGGCCACAGTCAAGTTATCAAGGCCCGAGTGCCCATGTCTGAGGTTTTGAAGTATGCACAGGACCTGCGATCGATTACCAGTGGGCGGGGAGAATTTCATATGGAGTTCTCTCACTATGAGGAGCTGCCGCCACATCTCGCAGAGAGGGTGGTCAAGGAGGCCAAGGCCCGACAAGCGGCCGGAAGCCTTCAAGAACATAAGGCATGATGAATGCCGGAGGATCTCCATTGGAACAATCGTTTGACCAGTTCAATGCGTCGCTACTTTACTGCGATAAGTGCCGCAAGGCGATGCCGGTTAGAGAACGTTTGCTATTGATCCTGCCGGACGGCGAACTTTATGACTACACCTGTCAGGGCTGTAACAGCTCTATCGGTTCCAAGACGGAGCGTGCCGGGCTCAAGCAAACGATGATGAAAAGTGGCTCAGGAGGTTGATGTCATGGCTGTTATTGATTCAGATGCCCATGTTTTGGAAAGTGAGCGGACATGGGACTACATGCTGGAGTCCGAGCGAGATCTGAAGCCTAGGATTGTTGCCACTCCCAACGACAGAGATTCCGGCGGCGAGTCTTGGCTGATTGACGGCCTATATATGGGGAAGGCGAGAAATGTGGGTCATGAAACTCCAAAAGAATCCAGGGAGATGGATGACATCAAGGCTCGCATTAAACACATGGACGAGTTGGGAGTGGACATGCAAGTGCTCTACCCCACAATTTTCTTGCGGCCCTACACACGACGGCCCGAGTTAGAGCTCGCGATGACTAGAAGCTACAATCGATGGCTCGTGGATATTTGGAAACGTGCTCCTGATCGGTTGCGTTGGGTGGTTGTGCTGCCACTTCTGTCCATGGACAAGGCGCTGGAGGAAGCGCGCTTCGCCAAAGACAACGGCGCTTGTGGCATCTTCGTACGCGGCCTGGAAGGCGACAAACGGTTGAGCGACTCTTATTTCTTTCCGCTCTATGAGGCGGCGGGTCGGCTCGACTTGCCGGTTTGCGTTCACGCCGCGACCGGCAGTTTTGCGGTGCATGATTTCTTCGCCGATGAGTGTGGTTTTTCGAGATTCAAACTGGCGGTGGTGAGCTCCTTTCACGGGATCATCTTTAACGAAATTCCGGACAAATTCCGCAATACGCGGTTCGCTTTCATCGAGGTCAGCTCCCAGTGGGTTCCGTATGCGCTTCACGACTTCGCCAGGCGGTTTGAACGGCGTGGCGTGAAAGTGGACAAGAAGGAGGTTTTAAGGAGAAACCGAATCTACGTCGCGTGCCAGACGGATGATGATCTTCCTTACGTGCTGAAGTATTCGGGTGAGGACCATATCGTTATCGGGACGGACTATGGTCATAACGATACGGCTTCGGAGATTCTGGCACTGCGGAAGTTAAGAGAAGATGGGGTTGTGCCGCCACATGTAGTCAACAAGATCCTTGATAACAACGCCAGGGCGCTTTACGCTCTATAGATTGATTGCGAGCTAAAGATAACGTGGTCATCGATTTTCAAGCGCACATATTCCCCGAAGAGTATATCAACAAACTCCAGGGTCTCGACGGGGCCGTGGTCTTGGAGCCGCCCGATCCGCACAGCGGTATGAGCTATTTTTACGACAAAAAGCTCAAATGCCGCATCAATACTGCAACGTTTCAAGGCCGCGACATCGAACGCAGGATCGAACACATGGATCATTTGGGGATCGACGTTCATGTGTTGAGCATCCCCGCACCCGGCGCCGACCGTTTTGAAGGCGAGGGCGCTGTAAGGCTGGCGCGGGTTGCCAATGATGCCATCTCGGCCTTGTGTCGCCGGTATCCAAAGCGCTTTATTGGCCTCTTTACTCTTCCGAGCTGCTCCATTCAGGCATCGGTGGACGAGTTGGACCGCGCGGTAAAGGAGCTCGGGCTGCATGGCTTCGCCTGCTTCTCGAACCTAAACGGCAAGCCCTTGGATCGAGAAGAGCTGTTTCCGATTTATGAACGGCTTGCGGAGTACAAGCTGCCGGTCTACATTCATCCGACGGCGCCTTTGGCGACGGAGGCCACTGGAATCGACATCATGCCGACATTGATTTTCGGGTGGGCGTTTGACAGCACCGTGGCCATGACGCACTTGATTTACGGACGGGTATTGGAGCGATTTCCCGAAATCATTTTCGTTGTGGCTGATGTCGGTGGCGTCCTCGCATTCTTTGCCCAAAGGGCGGCCAACATTTACACCGGTCGTACGGAAGAAATTCGGCAGAAATATGGACTGAAGGAAAATCCACTGGATTCCTTCAAGAGATTCTACGTCGATACCGCGGACCATCCAGTGTCCACGCTAAGGTGCGTGAAGGATTTCTTCGGCGTTGATCGTCTGGTATTGGGAACTAATTATCCCTATGGTCCGGAAGAAGGTTGCCTGTTGGTCAGGAATAGTCTAAACGCTGTGGAGGGCCTGGATCTTCCCCAGGCGGAAAGGGAGAAGATTCTGGGTCTGAATGCAGCCCGAGTTCTCAAGTTGGGAGCTTCATGAGAGACGAAATCGTGCACTCCAAAGCGGCAAGGCCGGTGGCTATAGGCTACCATGGCATGGTCGCCTCTGGGCATCTTCTGGCATCGCTTTCTGGGCTCGAAGTATTAAAAGAGGGCGGCAATGCGGTGGATGCGGCGCTCGCAGCGGCTTTTACCGTTGCAGTAGTGAAGCCCGACACCTGCGGGCCTGGCGGCGATTTGTTTGCATTGGTCTACATGAAGAGAAACGGCAGAGTTGTGGCCCTCAATGCCAGTGGGCCCGCGCCTGCTAAGGCGACCATAGAGTGGTTTCGCAGTAAAGGGCTGAATAAGATCCCCACAGATGGTCCTCTGAGCATAGCAGTGCCTGGCGCAGTGGACGGCTGGCTGGAGCTGCACGGTAAATATGGGACTCTCGATCTCGAGCGACTCGCACGGGACGCGATCGCGTACGGGCGAGAAGGTTTTCCTCTCACACCGTTTTTGGCGGCCCGGATCGAGGAGTTAAGCTCTCACTATCCGTCGATTCGTCAAGGGTTTCACAAGCCTTTGGGCGATCTCGCCCCCGGCAAGAGAGTCATGCTCAGAGAACTTGCCGCAACCTTGGAACAGATCTCAAAAAAAGGTCGCGATGCCTTTTACCGTGGTGAGATTGCCGGTCGTATGTGCGCCGCAATCCAAGCCGAAGGGGGAATTCTCACGGAGGATGACCTTCAAGAGCGATATGCTGAATGGTTGGAGCCTCCGACGGCGACTTACAGAGATTACGTGCTGTTCGAGCAACCGCCCGTCTCCCAAGGCTTTATGGTCTTAGAGATGCTGAACATCGTCGAGGGCTTTGCCCTTGCGAAGATGAAACCGGCCGCGGCCATTCATATGATGGTGGAGGCGAAGAAACTGGCTTTCGAAGACAGAATCAAGCATCTGGAGGACCCGCGCTTCGGTGATCCACAGGTGAGTCGTCTCATCTCGAAAGAGCACGCCAAGGATAGGCGAGGCTTTATCACGAGTCGTCCGCGCTCAGCGAAGCGGGCGGCTGCCGGAGGCGGCGGAGATACCACGTACCTCTGCGTCGCAGATCGTGATGGAAACGTGGTCTCTCTTATCCAAAGCATTTTCGCCGGCTTTGGATCGCGCGTGATCGCCAGCGATACCGGCGTGATCATGAACAACCGTCTGTGCAGTTTTCGCCTCGATCCCACCAAAGCCAACGCCCTAAAGCCGGGCAAAAGGCCGGCCCACACACTCAATTCTTACATGGTTTTTCGTGACGGCGCATTCTTCGCCGTAGGGGGATCTCCGGGGGCCGATGATCAGCCTCAGACCAATTTGCAAGTTCTCCATAATCTCCTTGACCGCCACATGGATCCTCAGTCTGCAGTTGAGGCGTCGCGCTGGAGCCATTCCCCGGGAACCCCGCCGCGCGATCGTCTGCCTGAATTGCTCAGGATGGAGGCAGGATTTGCCCCTGAGGTCGCTCGTGAATTGCAGAAGAGAGGTCACAAGATCAAGATCGTCGATCGTTGGTCCTTTGGCAGCGCAAAGGTGATCGTAAGAGATCGGATCACGGGCGCGTGGATGGCAGGCGCAGACCCGAGAAGAGAGGCGCACGCCGTGGGGTGGTAAGGTGGTCCCCTCGATTCGAATGTGGCGAGCTTTTATGACTCTCAGCTCAAACTCCCAGACGCTTCGGGCCGTTGGCCAAGCGTTAGAAAACGAGCATCTGGAGGATTTCGATCTGGAGAATCACGACGGTGATTTTCTGGTCCGGGGACGGCCCGCTCTGCCAGAAGGCGGTGAAATGTTAATTCGGGAGATCTTGAGAAGGTTGGGGCAACGAGGTGGCCTTACCGAACTTCGCTACGGTCCAAGAGAAATCGATCGATTGGAGGAGGAGGGACGCGCCAGACGGCGAAATGACTCCGGGATGCCGGATTTTTACATGCTGTCACAACTTTTGCGGACAGTAGGCGCCTATGTCGACCAAAAAGGGGGGCGTCTGTTTGGAGTCTCGAAACAGGGGTCAAGGGTTACTCTCCAGTACCAGGTGGGTGAAGGGCAGCTCACGATCGAAGCGCATGAGGTTCCCTCTTTCTACAAGTTTTTCTCCGAAATGTATTTGCAGCGAGGCATTGACGGCTCGCCCAGGAGTGGTTCGTAGTGGGCCTTCGTGAACGCGGCTGAATTGGGAAAGAAGTAACTACCTGGCCTCAGTTTTTCTCTCTCTTTTCCAGATGAATAGATAGATCGCCTTTTCGGATGTAGATATGGTGACGGTCGCTCTTGTTTGTTAGCTTTTCGACGAGTCGCACTAAGGGCCGCGCGGCGTTGAGGTATTCCTTCGGTGCGCTGACTGACTGAATAGCTTTGACGTGTTCTTCGCCGGCCAAGACTCGCAGCACCAATTCCTCATCTGAGATGCCGTGCCCGCCAAATTGTCGTCTGACCTCTTCAAGGGAAGGCTCGGGAGGTTCCCAGCCGACCCATTCTTTAGCCCGGGGTCGGTTGAGGAGCCCTCTTTGCCCCAGAGTCCGAGCGCGTATTGGATCGTCTGGTCCGTGACCTCTCTGTAGCGCTCTCCGACGATCACGTTGATGGCTGCTTGACTCCCGACAAACTGAGAAAGGGGAGTCACCATAATCGGATAGCCGAAATCCGCGCGCGCCTGCACCGCTTCGACCAGGGTGGCGTCGAGCTTCTGTTCCATGCCGACGAGTTTCAGCTGGTGACGGAGGTTTGAGATCATGCCGCCGGGAACCTGATGCAGATATTGGGCCTGGTCATACTCCACGGGCGTGCCGATCGGCAATCCTTCGTTCTTGGCGATCGCGCTGAAGTGTTGCGTCACTGGCTGGAGCACCGATTCATCGATCGCTGGCGCGTAGCCGAGGGCGCGGAGATTTTGGGCGACATTGTAAACCGACGGTTGCGAGGAGCCGTTGGCGAGCGGCGGTATGGCGGTGTGTAGCGTTTTCATGCCGAGCTTGACCGCCTCCAGGTAGCAGAGAGGCGCGAGGCCGTTGTTACAGTGCGCGTGAAATTCGACGGGGACGTCGCCAGCGTTTTTAAGCACGAGCGGGACGAGTGCGCGCGTTCGCTCAGGCGTGAGTAGGCCACCGACGTCTTTGAAGCAGATGGCGTAGGGTTTCAGCGCGGCGGCCTCGCGCGCCTTGCGGGCGTAGTATGCATCGGTATGGCGCGGCGATACAGAATAGATCAGGTTGACGACCGTGTTCATGCCCACGCTGCGCAGGCCCTTCAGCTCTTCCCTGAAAACTTCGTAATCGTTCCAGCAGTTGGAGGTCCGGTTAAGCGTGATGCCGTAACCGACGACCCGCTCCATCATGAGCCGCAGAACGCAAGAGGGAACTTTTTCGAATCCGCCCTTCAAGCCTCCATGCCAGCGCAGGCGCGTCTTAGTGAAGCGCTTGGTGCCCAAGCGGACCCAGTCCCATGGGTTCTCTTTGTGCTCGCGGACGAGCTTTCTGAACATGACGGTGACGAAAAACTCGGCGCTGTCGAAGCCCGCCCTGTCCATCTTTTCGGCCGCGGCGAGCATCATGCCAGTCCTCATGTTCAGCGCCCAAAGGCTCTGGTTGCCGTCGCGGACCGTCGTGTCGATGAAGTGAACCTCGGACATAAGAGCAGCCTGAGCGCCGCGAACTAAGAGGCGGGGCGGTCGTCCTTTTTCTTTAGCATGACGGAAAATCCACCTTGTTGCACGCGGATCACGCTTGAGCCTTTGCGTTTGGTCAGCTCTTCGAGCAACGTAATCAACGGGTGCCTTGCGCTCAGATACTCCTTAGGCGGCCCCGCCGCCCTCATGGTCGCTATCTCCTCTTCACTCAGAAGCCAGCGCAGGAGCAAATCATCATCGGTAGTTTGAGCACCACCGATTTTGCGTCGCACCTCTTGAATCGAAGGCTCGGGAGGTTCCCACTTGGCCAGCTCTCTTCCGCGAGGCCGGCCGAGAATTTTGTCTTTGACCTCGGGGTCCATATAGAGCCTCCCCTCCTCGCCCCATCGCCCCAGCGCGTAGTGGATGCTTTGATCCGTCACCTCTTTGTAGCGCTCTCCGACGATCACGTTGATGGCTGCCTGGCTGCCCACGAACTGAGAGAGTGGCGTCACCATGATGGGATAGCCGAATTCGGCACGCACGCGACAGGCTTCCTCCAATGCTTCCTGAAGGCGATTTTCCATCCCGACCTTGCGCAGTTGATGAGCCAGGTTTGAGATCATTCCGCCCGGCACTTGGTGGAGGTACTGCGCATAGTCATACTCGACGGGGGCGCCTATCGGAAAACCCTCTCGCTTGGCGATCGCGGTGAAGTATGCTTGCACGGGCTTGAGCGCTTGATGATCTATTGCAGGCGTGTAGCCTAAAGCCTCGGCGTTGCGCGCCACATTAAAGAGGGAAGGATTGGAAGAGCCGTTCGCCAGCGGAGGGACGGCGGTGTTGACTATTCTGACGCCGAGTTTGATCGCTTCAAGGCAACAAAGGGGACCCAAGCCGGTGGTGCAGTGGGTATGCAGCTCCAGCGGTATGGCGTTGCTGTTTTGTGTAATCAAGGGAACCAACGCTGCTGTGCGCTCGGGCGTGAGCAGTCCTCCGGGATCTTTAAGGCAGAGGCGGGCGACCGACAGGGTCGCGGCTTCGCGTGCTTTCTGCGCGTAATATTCGTCCGTATGCCTCGGGGAAATAGAATAGATGAGATTGACGATGGGCTTGAGCCCCACCTCGCGGGCGGAATTCACTTTGCGCTCCCAGCTGCCAAAGTTGTTCCATTCATCCGAGATCCTCGCCTCTCTTAAACCGTTCGCTGCCATGCGCTGCAGAAAGAGCTGATAAACGGATTGCGGCGTGATCTCGAAGGCGTTGACCCGGCCGGCAATAAGACGAAGCGGAGTCTTTTTGATTTTTTGAGAGACTAGGCGGACCCGCTCCCAAGGATTCTCCTTGAGCTCGCGCACGCATTTTTTAAGGTGAGAGCTTGAGATCAACTCGATCGCCTCAAAACCCGCCTGATCCATCTTGTCCGCAACGGCAAGCATCATGCCGGTCCTCATGCCTTCGGCCCAGAGGCTCTGGTGTCCGTCGCGCAGCGTGGTATCCACAAAGCGAATCTCGCTCATAATCACTCCCTTAAGTTAAAGGCAAATTGTTCCAACTGATTTTCGACCCAGCCGGTGTTGACCTCTCCGGCCAGGTAGTCTGGCTGATTCAGCAGGAAACGAAGAAATGGAATGGTCGTGTCTATGCCATCTACCCTAAAGGCCGCCAATGCTTGTTGCATCCGTCCTATCGCTTCTTTGCGGTCGACTCCTCGAACGATGAGCTTGGCGAGCAGGGAATCGTAAAAAGGAGGGACGGAGTATCCTGGGAAACAATGGCTATCAATTCTTATGTCCGTTCCTTCGGGCGGTCGCCATTCGTGAATGCGGCCCGGATAGGGGCGAAATCCATGCTGGGGGGATTCAGCGGTGATGCGGCATTCAATCGCGTGGCCGGAGAAATGGATGTCTGCTTCCTTGAAGAGTAGCCGTTGACCGTCAGCGATGGAGATCTGTTCTTTGACCAAATCGATCCCCGTGATCATTTCTGTGACGGGATGCTCCACCTGAATCCGGGTGTTCATCTCAAGGAAATAGAATTGGCTGTTGTCTTGATCGAGTATAAATTCGACGGTGCCGGCATTTTCATAGCGGATATTCTTGGCTATGGTGACGGCCGCTTTTCGAATCTTCTTTCTCAGCGGATCCGGTATCGAGTAGGCAGGCGCTTCCTCCACGACCTTTTGGTATCGGCGCTGCAGCGAGCAATCACGCTCGCCCACGTGGATCGCACTGCCGAACTGATCTCCAAGGACCTGGACTTCAATATGCCTCGCATTAGGAAGGTAACGCTCAATGTAAAGGGTCTCGTCTCCGAATGCCGCCCTTGCCTCGGCGGCGGAGGTCTCAAAGGCGCGCTGCAGTTCCGAGGCTTCGTTAACAATTTTGATTCCGCGACCTCCACCTCCGGCAGCCGCCTTGAGAAGGACGGGAAGTCCTACTTCTTCCGCCGCAGCGAGCGCTTGGTTGACGTTCGCCGCCTTTTTCGATCCAGGCACCACCGGTATTCCGTATTCGCTGGCGAGGGATCGGGCCGCCAGTTTGTTTCCCATCTGGCGGATGCTGTCCGCTCTAGGGCCGATGAACCTGAGCCCGTGCTTCGCGCAGGCCTCAGCGAACTCAGGCTCCTCAGCGAGAAAGCCATATCCCGGGTGCACGGCGTTCGACTTGGTGCCGAGGGCGGCGGCGATGATCGCATCGATCTTGAGGTAGCTCTCTGAGGAGCGAGCGGGGCCGATGCATACGGCGCGATCTGCCATCCGTGCAGGCAGACTTTCCCTGTCAGCTTCCGAAACTGCCACAACCGATTCTATTCCCAGATCGCGGCAGGCCTTGATGACGCGGAGGGCGATCTCCCCTCGATTGGCCACCAGCACACGGCTTATATCCATTCTGAAGAAACCTTGAGACCTTAATGCGCTGGTGGCTTAACAAGAAAGAGAGTCTGTCCGTATTCGACGAATTGGCCGTTTTCGACGCAGGTTTCTACGATGATGCCGTTGACTCTAGAGGTCACTGCGTTGAAGACTTTCATGACCTCTATGAGTCCGACTGTCGTGCTTGCTGCGACGGAATCCCCGGTCTTTACAAATGGCGGCGCACCGGGCTCTGGTGTTGTGTAGAAGGTCCCTACCATAGGTGCAACAATGGGAACAGTGCCCTCTTTAACGACCGGCGCTTCGGCTGTTGCAGCTCTCTGTGTTCCGCTTGTCTCGGGCGCTTTTGTTTCCACCTTGAGGTCCGGCTGGCTTGAGGCAGGGGGACGGGCTGAAGAAGCCTGTGGACTCTCGTCATCGCCACCGTGGTATCCTTTTTTACCTACCGTAAGTTTAATATCGCCCGCTTCCAAGCGGAGGAAGTCAAAGTCTGACTTTTCTAACAGATTTAATATTTCGAGCAACTCGTCTACGGTCAACTGGGTGATCAGTTTGTCCTTTTCAATCACAGGTCAATCCAGCTCCTCTCTTAGCGGTTGCAAAGCGGCGAATCTGCCGTTTTTCCTTATAAGATATCTCACATCAGGTCAAGATAAGAAACACTGTTGATATTCGCGTTTCGGGGAAGAGCACACGGCTAAACCTACTTGACAACCAAAAAGGCCGGAGTATATGGAGCTAGACTGGTTTTGTCTCTGTGATCAGGGGGTAAGCGGAAGCCCAAGGGAAGAAGTTATGCAGCTTAGAAGCGTAGCAAGGAGAACGTTCGTTGCGGTTTTTGTTCTGACGATTGCCTGCCTTGGAACTGTTTGGAGCGCCGAGCTTGCGCCCCTTCGGGCGAGCTATGCGGCACCCAGCGGCGGCTTTGCGCCTCTTTGGCTCGCTCAGGAAAGAGGGTTCTTCGTCAAATACGGCTTGCGGGTGGATCTCCAATCTATTCTGCCCGCCACCGCGACACAGGCGCTGCTGGCCAAAAGTCTCGACATCATGAACCCCGGAGGCGAGATCATCGAAGCGGGCTTGGGCGGCGCGAAGGTTGCTTTTATCGTGGGCGTTTTGAATCGCATTGTTTTTTCTTTATACAGCAAACCGGAGATCCGGCAATTCTCTGATCTGCGGGGGAAGGTGATCGGCGTCACTCAACCGGGATCCACGACGGATTTTACCGCACGGATTCTGATCCAGCAGGCCGGAATGTCTCCCGGAAAGGATGTGCAGGTGCTTCATCTGCAGGGCATACCGGACATCATCACTGCGCTTTCCCAGGGGAGAATCGACGCTGGCGTGCTTTCGGCTCCCACGACACTCAAGGCTCGACAGGCAGGGTTGAAGGAGTTGATCGACATCACGGCGCGAAACATTCCCATGATTCATATCGCTCTAGCCACGACGCAGGACTTTATCAAGGAGAATCGCGATCGCACGCGGCGCTTTCTCCAGGGTTACATAGAGGGGCTCAAGGTTGCCCTGACGGATTCCGAGCAGACGAAACAGATCATCGGCAAGTACACGAAGACCGACAATCGGGACGATCTGGATGAAACCTATAATACCTTTGCGAAAGCATGGGAGCGAGTTCCGTATGTGTCGGCGCAAGGAGTGCAAACGCTGCTGAACTTCGCTGCCAACCCGGCGGCCAAGACGGCCAAGCCGGAGCAGTTCATCGACAACTCGATCGTGGCGGAACTGGAAAAATCGGGCTTCATTGATAAGATCTACAAGCAATAGGTTATTTTAAGCTTCGCACGGAATTTGACCCTTAAGGAGAGCGCCATGAAACTTTTGGATGTCAGCGATTTCGTCAGGGAGAGAAAGAAAGGCCAAAGAAGATCTGACCTCTTCCGCAGGGAGAATCTGGAGACGTGGTTGCTCTATTTCCCTCCCGGGGATGTGCAACGCATGCACAGCCACCCGTCGGACCGAACCTACTACGTGATCACCGGCCGGGGAACGATGAAAGGATTGAACGAAAGCCACGAGCTCTCTCCGGGAAAGATTATCAGCATCCCCGCGCATGAGTACTATGAAGGATCGAATCCCTACGACGAGCCAATGGTCCTATTGGGGAACAGCTGCAAGCCGACTCCGGAAGATCTCGCCAGAGCGGGCGGGAAGCGCAACGAGATCGACGCCGCGACCGGCAAGCGTATCGTCTATCAACATGGAGGGGGGAGGGACGAAGGACAGATTGTGGACTAGCTGCATCCATAGTGTGGGGACGTATGATGGAAAAAATCGGCATGGTGGGCGTGGGAGCGATGGGAAGCGCCCTTCTGGAGCGTCTCAAGCTGGCCGGGGTCCAGGCGACTGTCTATGATTGCGATCCTAGCGCGTTAGAGGCGGGCCGTTCTCTGGGGGCCCACCTAGCACGCAGTGCCGCTGAGGTGGCGGGGAGATGCACGATTGTGGACATAGTCGTGCGCACCGACGAGGAGGTGCTGGATTGCACGCTCGGAAAGAGCGGTGTGGTTGAGGGCGCCACACCCGAAACACTGGTCCTTCTCCACAGCACCATTCTCCCGCAAACGACCCGGAAAGTTGCGGCGGCCGCGCGGACGCGCAGCGTCCATGCGATGGACGCTTGCATGCTCGGAGTCCCGAGAACGGTGAGAGCCGGAGAGTTGGTTTTCTTAGTTGGCGGACCCGTTGAGCTATTCGAGCGGTCGCGGCCCCACCTCCTTAGAATGGGAAAGGAACTCATTCACATGGGAGGTCTCGGCGCCGGTAATGTGGGGAAAATCATCAAAAATTTGACTTCCGGAGCAGAGACCTTGATGATGCACGAGGCTTTACAGCTCGGAGAGGCTGAAGGGCTCAGATTCCCGCAAGTGCTGGAGATGCTGCAGCAAGTGGATGGAGAGAAGCTGCTGGACCGCTGGCGTCAGGTGTTTGATCCTTCAGCCGCGACGCCGACACCACGCATCGGCAGAAATGTCTTTCACAAAGACGTTCCACTAGCCGGTGAATTGGCGCGGCGATGCGGTCTCGATCTTCCGATCATCGAACAGCTTGCAGCCGCTGCGAGACGGCTGGTGAAAGAGAAACAATCCTAGAGGTTTATAGGACGAGAGAAGGGGGATGACTATGGCTAAGATTCGTCATATTGCGCTGCTGACGCGAGACACGGTTAAGTTAGCGGAATTTTACCGGAGCTCCTTCGGCATGAAGGAAGTCGCGCGCAGCGGGCCACAGGAGGAGGCGATCTATCTTTCTGACGGTTACATCAACCTCGCTATCCTGCCCGCTCGCGGGCGGCCGGAGGGGATCTATCACTTCGGCTTCGAGGTCGAGAATGTAAAGGAAGCGATGCAGAGCGCGCTAGAAGCTGGCGCCAGTAAGGGCACGGATTCGCTCCCCAAGGATGGCCGCTTTGCGGAAGCCTTTGTGCGGGATCCAGTGGGAACCAGGGTGGATTTATCTGAGCTGGGATGGAAGGCATAGAGGCAATTTTCAAGTCCTGGCAAAAGCGGCTGAAGATCGCACCCAAATATCAGCTGGCAGGAATAAAATGTTGTGAAAGTCAGCCTGTTTACTGAAATCCAGTGTCCAGCGGACGCCGTGCCCGTAAACCGCTTGGATGAATTTCTTGAACAGGCAGAGCTGGCTGATACTCTCGGGTTTCGGGGGTTTTGGATCGCGGAGATCCACTGCCAGCCTAAATTTTCCCTCTTGTCTGCTCCCTACGCCGTGCTCGGCGCCGCTTCACAGCGGACACGCCGGCTCCGTCTAGGCGTTGCGGTGAATACATTGCCAGTACATCATCCTGTTCACTTGGCGGAGCAGGCGGCGATGCTCGACCTGCTGACGCATGGCCGAATGGATTTTGCAGCCGGCGGAGGACATCCCCACAGCCGCGTGTACGAATGTTTTGGCGTGGATCACCAAAAGACGCACGAGCTCATCGAAGAAAGCGTGAAAGTTATCCAGGCCGCCTGGACAGAAGACGTGCTTAAATTTGAGGGTCGATTTTTTCAAATTCCAGAGGTCGTCGTCAATCCGAAGCCGCTGCAAAAACCCACTCCTCCCATCTATGTCGCCGCAAGCTCCCCTGAAGGGGTTGAGGTCGCCGCCCGACTAGGAGTCAACCTTTTTCTCCCGATTCACACTCGCACCCAGGAGCAAGTCCTGAGCTTAGCCAATGGTTATTGGGCAGGACTTAAAAAGCACGGCCATCAGGCTGGATCGCGTGAACTGGGCTTGCTGGTTCCCATGCATCTGGCTAAAACCATCGAGGAAGCGCGTCAACGAGCCGCGGACGGGATCATGAGTTACTACACAATCATCGGAGAGGTGAGAAGCAGTTACATTGACTGGCTCACCCGTCGCGGCAGTCCTCTGCCAGCGCGGCTGTTAAAGACCGCGACCGGCGAGGGGTTGACGTTCGAGCGTGTGTGCGCGGAGCACGCGGTTGTCGGTGATTCTGATACGGCCGTGGCCGGATTGCAGCTACTTGCCGACAAAACGCGCGCCGGCCATATTCTCGCCTGGATGAATATCGGCAGCACTCCCCACAAGTTTGTCCTTGAATCAATGGAGCAGCTTGCGCGCGAGGTCATGCCACGAATCAAAGCGGACCGTCCAGCGCGGCCGGACGCGTAGCGAGCCCGGTGACCTCTCCACTTCACCCTGCAATTTGTTTAAGCCATTCTCTGAAAGCTCGACTCTTTTTTGGGTGACATGCACGGAATATTCGCCTGTCTGGGGTGTTAAGCATAATTCAAGCAATACCTGAGATCTGAACTCGATCCCTGAAGGAGCCGGATCCGAGCGGAAATCAAAGGGGCGATTGACAGGATTGCCGTTTAAAGCTATGAGGCTGCTAATGCCTGGGACTTGTACGCTCGAAAGAACAAGGAGGACTGCTATGATTAGAAAGCTCGACTGCCTTGTCGTAGCTGTTGCTGTGGTGCTCGTTTGTAGGGCGCCGCTGTTCGCACAGGAATCATAACCATCCGCGTCATCGTCGGCGCTTCGGCCGGAGGAGGTTACGATACCTATTCCAGGACCATTGCTCGGCATATGGGGAAACATATCGCTGGGAATCCTACCTTCGTCGTGGAAAACATGCCCGGCGCTGGCTTTCTGATTTCTGCCAACTATATGTACAAGGTGGCCAAACCGGATGGTCTGACCATCGGCCACTTTATCGGCGGGCTGTTCTTGCAGCAACTGCTGGGGAAAGAAGGAATTGAGTTCGATGCACGCAAATTCGAGTATATCGGGGTGCCAGCGCAGGACAACTACGCTATCGGCATATCTAAGGCAACTGGGATTACTAGCATGGAACAGTGGCTGGCCTCTAAGACCGTAATCAAGCTCGGTGGCGTTGGAGTCGGCAGTGCGACGGATGATATCCCCAAGGTTCTTAAGGAAGCCATAGGCCTTCCTACTCAGATCGTGTCCGGCTACAAGGGCACGGCTGATGTTCGGTTAGCTTTCGCCAGCGGCGAGGTTCAGGGGGTTTGCAACGCCTGGGAGTCGTTCAAATCGACCTGGCGCAAGGAGTTGGACTCGGGGGAGCTGATTGTAGTCGTACTGACTACTGCGAAGCCTCATCCCGAGCTTCCAAAGGTTCCCTTGGCGATCAGTTTCGCCAAGACTGAAACGGGACAGAAACTGATCCGGGCCCTTGTTCACAGCGTCGGACCTACCGCTCGTCCGTATGTCTTGCCGCCTGGCACTCCGAAAGAGCGGGTTGAAATTCTGCGCAAGGCCTTCATGGAGACTATGAAGGACACGGAGTTTCTGGCCGAGGCAAAAAAAGCCAACCTGGATATCAATCCTCTAGACGGCGCCGAGCTGGAAAAAAACGTTAAGGAAGTTTTTAACCTTGAGCCAGCGTTGCTACCGAAGGCCAAAGAGATTCTGAAATAGGTGTTGAAAATGAATGATAAATCGTTTGAATCCCTAGGTAGTATGATGCGGGGCGGGTTTTGGCTGTTAACCGCGACCGTCGGCTTGGCAGTGGCTCTTTTCGCGTGCGATCTGGCTACTAGATTCACCACGACGCGGATTAAAGACATCTTGGATCATCCGCGGGACTACGAAAACAAAGAGGTTACCGTCTATGGGACGGTGACCGGCGGCGCCTCGCTGCTCGTGACCAAATATTTTGAAATACAAGACGATACCGGGTCGATTAAAGTGGTCACGGACAGGGTATTACCAAAAAAAGGCGAAAAGCTTCGCGTAACGGGTCGAATGGAATCCATCGAGTTTGGTTCGGAGCGTGCGATCGTGATACGCGAGAAGAAGGAGAAAGCAGACTAGGCGCCGCAGGGCAGCCTTGACTCACTGTCGAGTTAAGCCAAAAAAAAGGAGGAGATCGTGGCCGGAAAGGTAACCTGCTTCGGGATTCTCTTCGCAGTTATCTTCCTCATTTTTACTCATAGTCGTGCAGCGGCGCCTTACTATGAAGGGAAGACGGTGCGCTTTCTGGTGGCTTTCGCCCCCGGAGGCGGCTTCGATACTTATACTCGTGCGATCGCGCGTCATATGGGCAAGCATATCCCTGGCCGCCCAACAACAGTCGTTGACAACATGACCGGCGCTGGAGGAATTGTTCACGGAAACTACATGTTCAAGCAAGCGAAGCCCGATGGTCTAACGATCGGAAACAATATCGGCGGTCTGTTTCTACAGCAGATCATGGGGGCGAAAGGGATCGAGTTTGATGGACGGAAGTTCGAATATGTCGGCGCTCCGGCGGTGGACCATCCCGTATGCGTCTTAACCAAGGCAAGTGGGATTACAAGCATAGAAAGATGGCTTGCTTCGAAAGAGCAGGTGAAATTGGGCGGTGTCGGACCTGGAGGCACTGCGTCCGACGTCCCTAGAGTCCTCCAGGCAGCGTTAAATCTTCCGATCAAGGTAGTCGAGCCGTACAAGGGAACGGCCGAGATCAAGCTCGCAGCGGAAGGCGGAGAGCTTGCGGGCGGTTGTTGGGCGTGGGAGTCAATGAAGGCGATGTGGCGTCAGGGGATCGAGACCGGCAACGTGTCCGTCGTGGTTCTGGCGATGCCGAAGAAACTGGAGGAGATTTCAAATGTGCCTTTGGCTGTAGACTTTGCGAAGACTAACGAAGCACGCCAGTTGCTCAAGTACGGCATTCATGACACCGCTACGATTACCCGGCCCTATTTTTTGCCTCCGGGGACGCCTAAAGAGCGAGTACAAATCTTGCGGACGGCATTCATGGATACGCTGAAGGATCCAGAATTTCTTAGCGAGGCGAAAAAAGGCAACCTCGACATCGAGCCGGTGACGGGCGAGCAGATAGAAACGATCGTGAATGAGCTATTTAAGCTGGAGCCGGTTTGGATAGCGAAACTCAAGAGTGTTCTAGTGCCGCAATAGACCGGGTTTACATGATTTGATCGAGGACGATGTTGACCTTCTCCGCGCCGACTTCAACCGGATTCTTCTTGTACTCTCCCGTTAGATTCCCTGGTTCCTTTGTAGTTGGATTGCCATCTTTGTCCAGGCGGGCGGAAAGTGTCACCTTACCGGAGAAAGTTGTCCCGGGTATCATGGCATTTTCGGGACCCAGGGAAAAAGCAACCGGAAATTTCGGTTGATCGATTCTCTTCACTGCAAGGGGAGGCCCTGCCGAAGAGCCTGCGGAACGCGCGATGATGAATAAGGTCCCTTGACCGTCTACTCTGTCCTTCAGCTTAGGATCAATAGAGACAACTCCTTGGATGACGGAGGAACCTTTCGTTGGCGGGGTCTTCGCCGCCTGCTTTTCTTTGCCGCTTAGCTGAGCCATTTCGGCCACTGTATTCTGGACTTCATCTCGCTCCGAACCTGGCGGCATGAGGCTGACAAGTCTTTCCAAGGTCTGACGCGCCGCAGGAAAATCTTTTTTGACCTGGTAGAGGATCATGCCTTTTCCCCAGAGCGCGGGGGCAAAGTTAGGGTTGCTCATGAGAGCACGATCGAAGGCCAAAAGGGCGCCCTCCGCATGCCCCGCCTGGGCTAGGATGAAGCCCATGTAACTGTGGGCTTCAGGTTGATTGGGATCGATGGCAAGCGTTTTTTTGAAAGCGTCGATCGCTTGCGGCCAATCGCGCCGCTCGAATGCCGCCCGACCTTGAGCAAGAAACGATTCCGTATCGCTTCCCGAATTCCCAGTGACGCCACCAGGGCCAGTACCGGTTAGAAAGTCACCGGTCATGATGTCCGATTCCGAGACCCGTGGACGTAAGGACTTGGAAAGGAAGACCCCTAAAGTGATCCCGAAAAGCAGAAGAAAAAGGCCGCCCGCCACGAGCTGCCAATTCCGTCTAGAGGCGGGTTCGCTCCGCATGGTCGCGCCGTGGCTTGGGGTTGCTCCGGTTTCGGGAGTGGCAGGCTGGTTCCTGAGAGGAGGAGGTAGAGAGTCAAGCTTCTTATGAATGATCACCGCTTGGTCTTCTAATTCCTTCCGCAGCTCTTTGTAGTCGGCTTCGGAGAATCTTCCGGAATCGAAGTCAAAATCGAGTTCTTCAAGCTCGGCAGAAAGTCTGACTTGTTTTTCTCGTAGAGAAGATCTTGCTAGCTCCGGCGGCGGTTCAGACGAAATTTTGTCTGCGACTGGGATGGATGTTTCAGGCTGCTCCCCAAAGGCTGGAGTCACAGGCTTGGCTGCCCTTTTCTTTTTTTTCGCCCAGCGCCTGATCAGAAAGAGAACTAAGACGATTCCTGCGCCTGCCGCGGCAAAGGGAAGTATCCAGAGAAGGAGGCTGAACCCTTTTGGCGTCGGCGCGAGCAAAACCCACTCGCCGTATTTAGAAATAAAATAGCCCTTGATCTGCTCCGGGGATTTGCCTTGCTTGAGTTGGTCGAAGATGAACTGTCGCATCTCCTGCGCCAGCTCAGAAGGGGAGTCAGCGGCGGACAGGTTTTGGCATACCGGACAGCGGAGTTCGGACGCGATCTTCCTAGTTTGCTCCTCGAGATCCTGCTGTCCCGCGGTCCCAAGGATGACAAGAAGGAGTCCGAGTGTCGTCAAGAGTAGAGATGATCGCCACATATCTCGTCAGCGGATAGACTGGTAAGAGCCCTTACCTTCTTTGGCGCTGACCAATCCCTCGCGGGCTTCTTCGACTTTCACCATAATGGTTTCGGCCCCCGGCGTCCCGACGTGCTTGTAAGTAATCTTTCCCGACGAGTCGATGAAAAAAGTCTCCGGCACTCCCCAAACTCCGTAGTCAATGGCGATTCTCCCTGAAAGGTCCCGTCCATTCGGGTAAGTCACGTTGAACTCCCGGAGAAACTTGGTCGCATCCTCTTGCCGGTCCTGAATGTTAATGCCAAGAAAGACCACGTTTTTGTCCTTAAGCCTCTGCCAAGCCGCTTCGAGATCGCGGGCCTCTTCCCTGCAGGGGACGCACCAAGAGGCCCAAAAATTCACAAAGACTATTTTTCCTCGAATCTCCTCCAGTTTAAGCTCTTTACCGTCGAAGAGCAGGACACGAAAGTCAGGTGCTTGACGGCCAATGAGCGGCGAGGCGATGTAGCGCGGGTCGCGGGTAAAGCCGTAGGCCAGCAGCCAGAGAAGAGGGAGGATGAGGAGAAAGGTAATGAGGAGTCTACGCCAAGGCATATCGATACCGAGTATGAAAGATGAAAAATGAAAGATGAAACAGAAATTCAGCTTTCATCTTTCCGCTCTCCGCTTTCTCCCCGGAAGGGCCAGATGGCGATGATCGTTCCAAAAACAATGACCACCCCGCCTATCCATATCCATGCCACCAGCGGACGCACCAGAGCCTTGAGGGTGGCTTGGTTCTTTCCGACTTCGCTGAAGCCCGACAGGATTATGTAAAGATCGTCGGCCAGAGTGCTTTGGAATTCCGCTCGACCAACCGGCGCCTGTTGGTTGGGGAAAAACTTGAGCGCTGGGGAATAAAGCCTCGACTCATCGCCATTATTAAAGACCCTAAACGTCGCCTCGACTCTAAAGTGGGTGGGCTGCTGCAGGCCTCTTAAACCCTCGAAGCGAACCTTATAAGGACCGATTGCGAGACTCTGTCCAACTTCCAGCGTGGCTTGCCGTTCGATGCTATAGCTCATCGAGCCGGCGATTCCCAAGGCGATCAGAACAATCCCGAGATGGACGACAAGGCCGCCATAGCGGCGTTGGTTTCGTCGGACCAGAGTGCCAAGAGCAGTTGCTATTCGCTCGCCAGCGATCCTGCGGCGCGCGCGAACTGCACGGGCTGTATCAAAGAAGATTGTGAAAGCGACGAACGCAGAGAGCATAAAACCGAGGAGCGGCAGGAAGTCTCTGATTGCCCAGACGAAAAGCAGCAAGGCGACTCCTATCGATGCGAGCGCGGGCCAAAGGAAGTTGCGCTTGAGATTGTTCCAGCTTGCGCGCCGCCAGGCGATCATGGGACCCAGCGCCATGAGAAAAACGAGCGAGAGAAAGAGCGGCACGGTAACCGAGTTGAAGTATGGCGCGCCCACGCTCACCTGAACTCCTGCGATGGCTTCGGACAGGAGTGGGAATATGGTGCCAAGAAAGATTGTGAAGAGCGCCGAAACCAAGACGACATTATTGAGTAAGAAGGCCGACTCTCTGCTGATCATGGAATCGAATTCAGGCTGTCCCCTTAGATGATCCATGCGGTAGGCGAGCAGGCCAAATGATCCCAGCAGGACCAGAGCGAGGAAGCTGAGAAACAGGGTGCCCACCGGTCCGCTGGAAAAGGAATGAATCGAAGAGAGAATTCCGGAGCGAGTCAGAAACGTCCCGAAGATGGTCAAGCTAAAGGCGATAATAATCAGGGAAAGATTCCATGCCTTAAGCATGCTTCTTCGCTCCTGAACCTGAACCGAATGGAGAAAGGCCGTCGCCGGCAACCAAGGCATAAAGGCGGCGTTCTCGACTGGATCCCATGCCCAGTAACCTCCCCATCCCAAAACGTGGTAGGACCACCACGCTCCCACCAGATTGCCCATTGTTAAGAAGCACCACGCGGTAATAGTCCAACGCCGGGTCGTCTTGATCCAAGCCTCGTCGAGCCGTCCTATGATCAGCGCGGCCATGGCGAAGGCGTAGGGAACGGTCAGGCCCACGAAGCCGGTATAGAGAAGCGGCGGATGCGTGATCATATTGGCGTCTTCGAGCAAGGGATTAAGGCCCCGCCCATCCGCTGGAGGCGGTGAGAGGACCTCAAACGGATTCGAGGCGAAGGCGATCACCGCCAGGAAAAAGGCCGACACGATGGAGAAGATCAGCAAGACCCAAGGCATCAACTCCCGGTGGCGGTCTTTATAGATCCAAGCGACTAAGCCCGAGAAGATGACCAGGAGCCACTCCCAGAGGAGGAGGGATCCTTCCAATGCGCCCCAGAGACCGGTAACCCGGTAATAGACAGGAGTTGCCCGCGTCGTGTTGAAGGCGACATATTTGATCGAGAAATCGGCCGTGACCAGGGCGTAAATGAGCGCTGAGCTGGCAACTGTGACCAGGAGAAACTGTCCTAGAATTCCGGCTCGTGTGCTGGCGAAGAAGGCTTCCCGGCCGGTCTTATACGTAAGCAGGGGCGCAATGATTCCCCAGATGGCAAGAAGGAATGCAATAACGACGCACGAATGACCAATCGTTGCCGTCACGGTTTTTTCTCATCCCTGCCGGGAACAAAACTGTGCGGATAGGAGGGTTCTCCCGTTTGGGGCGGGCTGTATTCCTCAGCATGTTTGGCCATGATCGTCGTCGCCAGAAAGACGCCGTCGGCTCCCATTTTGCCTTCGACGACCGCGCCCTTTCCCTCAGAGAACAAATCAGGAGGGACGCCATGAAAATAAACCGGGATCGATGCGACACCGTCCGTGATCTGAAAGCGGTACGTGAGATTTTTCAGGTCTTTTTGCAGCGACCCGGCAACGACCATTCCTCCCAAGCGCAGGGACTTACCCTTGGAGCTCTGTTCTTGCGCCTTGAGTTCCGCTGGCGTGCGAAAGTAAACAATCGCTTCGCGCATTCCGCCATAGATGAGATAGGAGAGCGCGGCGAGTATGATGACGCCGCCGATGAGGAATCTTTTAGTTCGGCCCATTTTTTTTTCCGACCTCTGATGGCTGCAGTCTGTCCAACTCTGCTTCAATATTGCGACATCGACGTCTAAGAAGAGTGAAATAGAGAACCAAGGCGGACCAGACAATCCCGTAAGCTAAGAAAACGAATCCCCAGGCTTCCACTATACTACTCCATAAAGCTTTATTCTCTTCACTTCCTCCTGCATCTCTCCCACATGGATGCGCAGCGAGAGAAAATAAAAGTAAAGCAAGAGGAAAGCAAGGAAGTTGATTGAAAGGGCGATCAGCATGGAAGGATGGACATTTTCCCAGGGCAGTTTGTCCGGCCTCAGGATAGATGGGGGCTGGTGCAGTGTGCGCCACCAATAGACGGACATGTGGATCAACGGTATGTCCAGGAAGCCGATGATCCCTAAAACCGCGCCGCATACGGCGCTGCGGTTTTCGTCCTCAATGAGTGAGCGCAGCATCAAATAGCCGACAAAAATCAAAAGCAGAATCGCGGTTAGGGTCAGGCGCGCGTCCCAAGTCCACCAGACGCCCCAGGTCGGTTTTCCCCATATCGACCCTTCCACGATGGTGAGGCCGGTAAAGAGGACGCCGATCTCGGCTCCCGCATAAGCAAGGATATCATCCCGCTTTTCTCTCTTCCACAGGAAGAGAGAGCTTCCTACGAATACGATGAAGAACGAGAGATAGGCCGTGAGAATGCTGGGAATGTGCAGGTACATGATCCTTTGGACTTCGCCCTGATAGGCGTCGGGAGGCGCCTGGATCAAAGCGAAATAGAGGCCGGCAAGAATAAAAACAAGTGCCAAGCCACCCAGAATCATTCGTCCTCGTCGCCCCTTTTGTTTCTCAGCCCAAGCCATTCAAGCCTCGATCACCCATTCGAAGATGAGAAAACCGGCAGTGAGAAATATCACATCAAATCCGATCAAAAGACGCAACCAGGAGGAGGCTTCTTCAAATCCTCCGGTGCGAAGAACGATCTCCATGGCACGGATCGTCGCCAGAATCAGCGGGATCATGAGCGGGAATATCACCAGCGGCAGAAGAAGCTCTCGGGCCCGCGCCCTCAACGTCACAGCAGAAAAGAGCGTGCCTACGGCGCA
>VBLN01000430.1 GCA_005878685.1 Deltaproteobacteria bacterium
CTGCCCCACAGGGGCCTTCATCGGCCCTTATGTGCTTGATGCCCGCCGCTGCATCTCCTACCTGACGATCGAACTCAAAGGAGCGATCCCACCGCACCTGCGTCCTCTTGTCGGCACCCATATCTTCGGCTGCGATATCTGCCAGGAGGTTTGTCCGTATAATGCCAAGGCTGCCGCGACTCAAGAGGCCGCCTTTATGCCTCGGGACGATCTTTACGCTCCCGAACTGATCCCGCTGCTGTCTCTGACGGAGGAGGAGTTTCGCCGTCGCTTCCGCGGCAGTCCGATTCTCCGGGCCAAGAGACGCGGTTTCCTGCGCAACGTCGCAGTCGCCTTGGGAAACCTGAAGAGCGAGGAGGCGATCCCCTCATTGGTCAAGGCGCTTGAGGACGAAGACCCTCTTGTCAGGCGTCACGCCGCCTGGGCCTTGGGGCAGATAGGTTTCTCTGACTCAGTCGGTGCGCTGAGAAGGCGACTAGGGGTCGAGTCAGATCCTGAGGTTAAAGAGGAGATCGAAGAAGCGATAAAGCATTGCTAGGATGCTGGGAGGATCACCTCTTTCAACTTCGCCTTTATTGGCGGTGGCATCTTGGCGACCTGTCCTGCTCTATTGACGCATGCGTGTTTAGTCCAGCCTGTAGCTATGAGTTCTCTGCTTTCCCGTCGGCAAAGTTCATAGCTAAAAGTCAAACTGGCTCGACCCAGAGAAGTTAGAATCGTTTCGATGATGATTAAATCGTCAAAGTGAGCGGGCTTGTGGTAGTTGCACGAAACTTCGATGACGGGGAAATAGATGCCGTTCTTTTCAATTGAGCCGTAGGGGACGCCTATTGCCCGCAAGAATTCGGTTCGCCCCAATTCGAACCACCTCAGATAATTGGCATAGTAGACGACTCCCATCTGGTCGGTATCGCCGTAGATGACGCGATAGGTGGTGGAGTTTTTCATCTGGTGATGACGGCGAGCCAGTCGCGGGTAAGAACATCGCTCATGGTCAAGGTCATTAAAATCATCAGCCAGAAAATCCCCGCTCCGGCGAAGACCCAGGTGACCGGACGGCTGTAGCGCAGGTGCATGAAGTAGAGGGTCACCAAAAGGGTTTTGCCGATAGCGATAGCGAGAGCGACGACGGCGTTGAGTCCGCCGCCGAGGTCGATGAAGGCAGCTCCGGTAGTAGTTAGAGTAAGAAGGATAAGCCCGATAAAAACCGCCGCATAGATTCTGATGGGAACCACGTGCTCCGATTTCATCAATGCCTGCCCACGAGATAGAGCAAAGGAAACAGAAAAATCCAAACGATATCCACAAAATGCCAGTAAAGGCCGGTCAACTCAACCGGCGTATAGTAGGAAGCCGAGAAGGAACCACGCACACCCTGGAAGACGAGGGCGGTCAGGAGACCGATACCAATGATCATGTGCAGGGCGTGCATGCCTGTCATCGCGAAGTAAAAGGAGAAAAAGATCTCGGCCGGGCGCGCCAGAGACCCTTCGTAGGTAAAGGAACTGCCGGGCACCAGATGCTCCTCGAACTTAAAATAGTATTCCGTGAACTTTATTCCCAGAAACACCGCGCCGAGAACGATGGTGAGAAGCAAGAACCTGACCAGGGCCGTGCGTTTGCCGATTTGTGCGCTGCGGACGGCCAGCGCCATCGTAAAACTGCTGCAGATCAGCACTGCGGTGTTGATAGTTCCAAGCCATATGTCCAAGTGATTACTCGCGCTGGCAAATGCCTGCGCGTAGGCCGCCCGATAGATCGTGTAGCCCGTGAACATACCGCCGAAGAACATCACTTCAGTCGTCAGGAATATCCACATTCCGATCCATGATGTTTCGTGCTGCTGTTCGGCATCGTCGAACTGATGGGCTTGGACGATGCTTGTGTTAGACACTAGCTGGTTTCCCCGACGGATAGACTTCGGGCGCTCCCGTTCCGTAGGCGTAGGCTTCCTCCGCGACGATCGGTGTCACTTCAAAGTTGTCCGTTGGAGGTGGCGAGGGGGTCTGCCATTCGAGACCCTTGGCCTTCCAAGGGTTCATCCCCGCAATCGGCGCGTAGCGAAGAGACCAGATCAGATACACCAAAGGCATCACATACCCGACGGCGAGGATCGATGCTCCTGCCGTAGACATGACATTCAAGACCTGAAACTCGGGCGGATAGACATGGTAGCGGCGCGGCATGCCGAGGTACCCAAGAACGAACTGAGGAAAAAAAGTTAGGTTGAATCCGAGAAAAACCACCAGGGCCGCGAGCCTTGCCCATCCCTCTGGGTACATTCGCCCGGTCATTTTCGGCCACCAGAAGTGGATCCCGCCCAGATAGGCCATCACAGCGCTGCCGACCATGATGTAGTGAAAGTGGCCAGAAACAAACCGGTTAGCCCGCCGATGGTGAACAGGCCGATGAATCCTAAGGCATAAAGCATCGGCGCATCATAAGAGATCGATCCCTTGTAAAGCGTGGCGGTCCAATTGAAGACCTTGATCGCGGACGGAATCGCCACCAGCATACTCAGCATCGAGAAGACCATGCCGGCGTAGACCGACTGCCCGGCGACAAACATATGGTGCCCCCAGACTAGGAACCCGATCACCGCGATGGCCAGGCTGGAAAAGGCGACGAATTCGTAACCGAAAATCCGCTTTCGAGAAAAACAGGCAATCAGCTCGCTCACCACGCCCATACCGGGCAAAATCATGATGTAAACCGCCGGATGCGAATAGAACCAGAAGAGGTGCTGGAACAAGAGCGGGTCTCCGCCCAGCGTCGGATCAAAGATCCCGAGATGGAAAATCCGCTCCATCCCTACGAGTGCCAGCGTGACGGCAATGACCGGAGTGCCCAAAATGAAAATGATGCTGGTGGCATAATGCGTTCAGACGAAGAGCGGAAGGCGGAACCAGGTTAGCCCCGGCGCGCGCATCTTATGAATCGTGACGATGAAGTTCAGCCCGGTCAGAATTGACGAGAAACCGGTAATGAAAATCCCCACGACCGTCAGGGCCACATGGGTGTTGGAGTAGATGCTGCTGTAAGGGGTATAAAAGGTCCAGCCCGTGTCGACTCCACCCGCCGCCGCGGCCGTAAGCGTGAACAAACCGCCGAGGATATAGATGTACCAGCTCGCCAGGTTGAGCCTGGGAAAGGCGAGGTCGCGCGCCCCGATCATCATTGGTATCAGAAAATTTCCCAGCACGGCCGGTATCGATGGAATCAGGAAGAAAAAGATCATGGTCACGCCGTGCATGGTGAAAAGCTTGTTGTAAGTCTCCGCCTGGACCAGGTCTCCCTGTGGCGTCAGCAACTCCAGACGCAACAGCGTAGCGAAAAGACCGCCCACGAAAAAGAAGAAGGTGACGGAAAGGAGGTAGAGCCATGCGATGCGCTTGTGGTCGGTGGTGAAGAGCCAAGATTTCACTCCATAACTGACGTTGAGGTAATGTTCCCGATGCTCTACCGGAGAAGCGCTCATCGCTCGGCTTGGCTCCTTTCTTCCCTTTGCAGGGACTTGATATAGGCAATGATCTGGAGAATCCCGTCTTCGCTGATAAGACCTTTAAAGGTCGGCATGACCGGCGGATACCTGGCCACGATCTTCGCCTGCGGGTTGAGAATGGATTCGCGTATGTAGCCTTCATCGGCGGTTATCGTTCGGCCTCCCTGTAAATTGACCGGTCTACTGAAGAGTCCTACGAGCGAGGGTTTTTGTCCCGTTCCATCCGGCCGGTGGTAGGTGCTGCAACCCAGTCGCTGAAACAATTTTTCTCCTGCTGTCGCCAATGATATTTTCCTGGCC
>VBLN01000431.1 GCA_005878685.1 Deltaproteobacteria bacterium
GATCACCCTGTCCGACTCGATTGATCTCAGGGTTTTCCCCGAGGTGAGTGAAAGAGACACTGTTAACTCTGTGAATGGAATTCCCAGCCTTACAGTACGAAGAAGTGTCAGCCGGGTCGAGATGAAAGAAGGAGAGACTCTGGTTCTGAGCGGCTTGGTACAGCGTAATATTACTAAAGACCTCAGCAAATTTCCAATATTGGGAGACATCCCAGTCCTTGGCGCGTTGTTCAGAACTACCGATTTTACAACCAGCGAGACGGAGCTGATATTTGTCATCACTCCCAAGATTGTAAGGCCGTTGAAGCCAGGAGAGAAGCCGCAGATTCCATCGCTTGAAAAGTATGATTCTCCAGATATGCGTCAGGTTCCGCTTCCTGGTTCTTCGGCTCCTGACGCGTCGATGGGAAAAGCCGCTCCCGGAGGGCCTACGATCCCCTGATGGAAGGATGCATAGAGGCTAAAAGTCCTAGTTAAGAATGAATGCCGAGGTGCGAAACCTCAGCCCTCGGTAGCGGTAGACGACATGAAAGTTCCGGTTATATTGATTGGCGAAAGCAGCGATGCGTTGACTGCCCTTAGGAAGCAGCTCGAAAGGGAGCCCGATTTTCTAGTAGACGGCAAGATTCATAGTTGCGATGACGCGTTTCAATCGCTCAAGGCAAAAGCTGGTCCCGTATTGGTCATCGTGGATTTAAGCCAGAATCCTGAGAGAGCCTTCGACACGGCCCAAGAGGTAAAGTTTAAGCTGCACAACGTCCATCTGTTGATGACCTCTCCTGACAGTCGTCCGGAGACCATCCTGCGGGCTATGCGCTCGGGGGCCGAAGAGTTCCTAACCCAACCCCTCCATTGGCCCGATGTTCTAAATTCCCTGCATACGATTCGGAAGAAGATAACTATACAGCATGCAAAGCCATCGGAGCAGGGGCGAATCATTACTGTCTTTTCCAGCAAGGGAGGGGTCGGGACGACGACTGTGGCGACCAATTTGGCTGTGGCCTTAGCTGCCGACAAGAGAACGTCGGTTTGTCTTGTTGATTTGGTATTACAGTTCGGTTCAGTAACGAGCTTTTTAAATCTGGAAGCTTCCTACACCATTGTCGACTTTGTTAAGAACTTAAAGCGAATTGACCCGCTTTTTCTGGACGGCTCATTGGTCAAACATATGTCTGGAGTCAGGGTTTTGGCAGAACCTTTTCATGCCGAAGATGCCGCTAGAATTGAAACGGCCGATATCGACCAGACTCTCGAGGCTCTCCTCCAAGCCTTCAAATGCATAGTAATCGATACTCCAAAAGAGTTCGACGAAACGACCTTCGTGGCACTGGATAAAGCCCACCTTATTCTTCTTGTTACTGAAATGGATGTTCCATCGTTGAAGAGTGCTCACAGGGCGCTTGAGTTGTTTGACAGGATGGGCATTTACCAGAAAAAAATCCGGTTGATCTTAAACCGGTACGTAAAAAGCAAATACATGAGTCTTGAATCCGTAGAGCAGACCTTGGGAGTGAAGGTATTTTGGGCCCTTCCCAATGATTATCCTACGGCTATCGCCGCGTTAAACCAGGGATTGCCTATTTTAGACACTGAAGCGAAGTCTGAGATTGCTAAAAGCTATTGGGGGCTGGCCAATGTAGTGGCGGAAAGGCTTCATTCCTCTGCTGAACCTCAAACGGATTTAGAGAGCAAGAAAGCTGGTATCTTAGGCCGGTGGATTCCATCTCTTGTTGCTGTTCGGAAAGGAGAATTATGAAGGAGTCTACTTTTAGTGTGAGGGAAGCAGATAGAGGCAGAAGTGGCGGAAATGGGCTGAGTGGAGGAAGTGAGACCAGGATCACCACGCAGATAGGAGGACATTCGGACGCCTTCTTCCAGGATCTCAAAATTCGAATCCATCGCAAGCTCATAGACACCATCGATCTAAGCAAGCTCTCCACCATGGAGATGGAGATGGTGAAGGTCGAGATCCGGAGGATTCTGGAAGAGTTGGTGATGGCGGAATCGCTCCCTCTGAGCCGAGTGGATCGTGACCGGCTAGTGACAGAGGTTCAGCATGAGGTTTTTGGTTTGGGTCCGCTGGAAACTCTGATGAAAGATCCGGAAGTCACGGATATTTTAGTCAACAATCACAGTCAGGTTTATGTGGAACGCTACGGCAAGCTGGAGAAAACTGAGGTTCGCTTCCGGGATGATGCTCACCTGATGCAGATTATCGAAAGGATTGTCTCTCGCGTAGGTCGACGCGTAGATGAAAGCTCTCCTATGGTGGACGCCCGCCTTCCGGACGGATCGCGTGTGAATGCCATTATTCCCCCTCTTGCCTTAGATGGTCCCATTCTGTCAATCCGGCGTTTCGGCGCTGAGCCTCTGACGATGAAGGATCTGGTTCAGCTAAACTCCGTTCCGGAGCAGATCGCTGAGGTTCTTAAGGCCTGTGTTAGATCCCGGCTGAACGTCCTGATCTCGGGTGGGACAGGAGCTGGCAAGACGACTTTGCTTAACTGTATTTCCAATTATATTCCGGACAATGAGCGGATTGTCACGATCGAGGATTCCGCAGAATTAAAGCTTCAGCAGGAGCATATCGTTCGTCTGGAGACGCGGCCTGCGAACATCGAGGGCAGCGGCATGGTGACTCAACGGGAGTTGGTACGCAACGCCCTAAGAATGCGGCCGGACCGGATCATCGTGGGTGAAGTCCGTGGCGGAGAAGCGCTGGACATGATGCAGGCGATGAATACCGGTCATGACGGGTCAATCAGCACG
>VBLN01000436.1 GCA_005878685.1 Deltaproteobacteria bacterium
TCGTTGATCACATAGTAAGCGGCCTTACCCACCGCACGGATGGCGAGGGCGGAAAAGAGAAAGACCAACATCGCCCCTAGGAGTCCGCCGACGAACACTTCGGGCTTGGCGATATTGACTGACTCCAACTTGCTCCCGTAATGGGCCACCTCATCGAGATAGGCCGAGAAGAGAAGGAAGGCAGCCAAGGCCGCAGAGCCGATAGCATATCGCTTGGTGAGCGCCTTGGTGGTATTGCCGACCGCGTCGAGACGGTCCGTCTTGCGGCGCACCTCCTCAGGCTGTTGGCTCATCTCGACGATTCCGCCGGCGTTGTCGGTAATCGGACCAAAGGTATCCATGGCCAGAATGTAGGCCGCCGTACCCAACATTCCCATGGTCGCGACCGCGGTTCCGAAGAGACCGGCGTGCGGAACGCCGCTCGCATTGCCTAGGTAGTAGGAGGCGATAATGGCGACGGAGATGACGATCACCGGGATGGCCGTGCACTCGAGCCCGACGGCGATTCCGACGATGATATTGGTCGCCGGTCCGGTCTGGGAAGCCTCGGCAATAGATCTCACTGGGCGGTATTTGTATTCGGTGTAGTACTGGGTAATATAGACAAAGGCCTGACTGGTAGCGATCCCGATGACCCCGCAGAGAAAAAAATAGAACCAGGCCGAGGCGGCCTCGGGATGGCTCGTCGTATCAACCGTCAGGAGCCATCGGGTCGCGATAAAAAATCCGACGATCGCCAGAATGCTTGTTATATAATAGCCGCGATTGAGGGCATCCATCGGATCGCCCGTCTCCTCGGTCTTAACGGTCACGATCCCGATGATCGAAGCGATCAACCCGAACGCGCGGGCTATCAGGGGAAACAGAACTCCCTGGAGCCCAAAGTAGGGAAACAGGCTGACGCCGAGGATCATTGCGCCGATATTCTCCGCTGCAGTAGACTCGAACAGGTCGGCGCCGCGGCCGGCGCAATCTCCTACGTTATCTCCCACAAGGTCGGCGATGACTGCGGGGTTGCGAGGATCATCCTCCGGGATCCCCGCCTCGACCTTGCCCACCAGATCGGCCCCGACGTCTGCCGCCTTCGTATAGATCCCTCCACCCAGTTGAGCGAAAAGAGCGACAAAAGAGGCCCCGAAACCATATCCCACGATGGTGAAAGGGATTTTCTGGGGATCGTGCCCCATAAATTCCAGCAGCGAGTATAGGCCGCCTACTCCTAGGAGACTCATGGCGACGACAAAGAGGCCCGAGACCGCTCCGCCTCTCAGAGCGATCCGCAGTCCCTGGTTGAGGCTCGACCGCACGGCTGCGGCCGTCCGTATGTTTGCGCGAATCGACACCCACATGCCGATGTAGCCGGCGATGACGGAGCAGGCCGCGCCAAACAGAAACGACAGCGTGGTCCAGAAGGCCAGCGGTAAAGGGGGAACGGGATCCGCCGGATTGGGCGAGCGCACAAAGGCATAGAGAACAAAAATCAGGATTGCCAATAGACCCGCCAGAAGAAGAATGGTCTTGTTCTGGCGGGCCAGAAAGGCCTCGGCCCCTTCCTTGATGGCATTGGAGATATCCTGCATCGCCTGGGTCCCGGTGTCATGCCGCAAGACATAACGGGCCAAATGAACGGCAAAGAATAAGGAGCATAGGCTAATGACAATCACAAATAAGATCATCGGAACCGTTCATTCCTTTCTCGTAGAAAATATAATATCGTTCTCATTCGGTTCTTCGCCACACATAAGCGACGCCGATACTCAAGATGTAAAGCAAAGTCAAGGGAATCGCCAAAAGAACTTGGGAGGCCACATCCGGCCCCGGGGTTAAGACCGCCGCCACAATGAAGATGACAATGATGGCGTAGCGAAAGGAACGCCACATCAAACGGTAGTTCCATAAACCCAGGCGGACCAAAAAAAAGGTGAAAAGCGGCAGCTCAAAGGTAACTCCGAAAGCCAACACCATCCGCGAGAAGAAAGTGAAGTACTCGCCAATGCGTATTTCCGGAGATACGGCCAGCGATCGGTACTGATCGACAAAGTAGGCGAAAGCAACCGGCAGAACTCCCCAATAGCAGAAATAGGCGCCCCCGACAAAAAAAAAGGAGAGTCTCCTTTCCTTCGCTTCGAGACCCGGCGCGATGAAATGCCAGATCTGGTAGAAAATAATCGGGCTGGCCAAGAATATTCCTGCCACGAGCGCAACCTTCATTTCAAAAAAGAAAGCCTCGGCAACTCCTGTCCCGATCAGAGTCTGTCCCGGCTCAAGTGTTTGCTTTAATGGAGCGATCATAAAGGCAACAATGCGATCGGAGAAATAAAAAGAGCCGCCAAAGGCTATGACCACCGCAATCAACGATTTGATCAGGCACCACCGGAGCTCTTCTAAGTGCTCCGTGAAGCTCATGTAGCTTTCTTTGGCCACGGCGCCGGTTCCGTCCAATTAGAAATTGCAAAAAAAGGGGAAGGATGGGAACCCTTCCCCTTTTTTGAAAACCGAAATAAGGTGATCTTGATCCCTTATTTCTTTTTCATGCCCTCATCTTTCTTCTCCTCGGGCATTTTTTCAGCCGGAGCTCCTCCCGGTGCTCCAGGTGCCTGTTCACTGCCCCCAGGCGGCGGAGTCACAGCCCCAGGTCCGCCACCAGGTGCGCCACCACCTCCTGGAGTCTCTGGTGCGGGTGCTGCGGGAGGCGGCGCTGGAGGAGGTGGAGCTGGTTCCTCCTTTTTGCCGCAACCGGCAAGAGCTAGAGTTAAACTAAAGAGCGTTACTCCTGACCACAGAAAAATTTTCTTTCCCATCCTGTTCACCTCCTTTCACAAACTAAGAAAAACACTGTTAAAATTTTTATTGCACAAGTCTAACCGCCTTGCAAGGGGGGGTACTAGAAATAGAAACCGCTTAGTTAGGGAGCATGGTCAAGTCAGGCGAACCCTCTGCCGGTTCCTTTTTGTCAGAAACGTCGCCGTTCAGGTCGGGCTCTTTTTTTTCTTTGGTGGGCAGGCGCTCTATTGTGGGTTTGAAGCCGATGACAAAGGGGATCTTGGTCGCAAGGGAGCTTTCGAAGACGGGCAAAGGATAGCCATCGCCCTTAAGATTGACCTCCAGCCAACCGATTCCCTCTGGCACCGGAAAATCCTCTGACTCCTCTTCTTGACCGGCCGCTGTCATCAAGGAGAGCCAGATGGGAAGGGCGGTTCTGGCGCCAGTTTCCTTGTCTCCCATTGAGCGAAAGTCATCGTATCCCACCCAAACACCGGCAATCAGACTTGGCGTGTAGCCAATGAACCAACCATCGCGGAAGCCGCTGGTCGTCCCCGTCTTCCCGGCAACATGATGTCCCAACTTAGCCGCCGCTCTTCCTGTCCCGCTCTGGATGACATTCTTCAACATATCCGTCATCACGTAGGAAGCCTCCGGCGAGAGGACTGGTCTTGGCTCAGGCGCATTCTCTTCCAACACTTTCCCATCCCGATCTGTAACTTTAGTAATGAACAACGGCTCCACCAAATGGCCGCCATTGGCGAAAACCGCGTACGCCCGAACCATCTCAAGCAAGGAAACGGAAGAAGTTCCCAACGCCAGCGACAGGTTTTTCTCTAGGGGTGACTCTATCCCCAGCTTTCTCGCCTGCCGAATGACTCTATCTAGACCCATCCGATCCACCAATCTCACAGAAACGCTGTTCAAGGAGTGCGCTAAAGCGCTTCGAAGGGTCACCGGCCCAAAGAAACGGTTTTCATAATTCTGCGGGCGCCAATATTTGCCTGCCGCCATTCTAAAGCTCACCGGACCATCCCGAACCACCGCCAACTGGGACAGACCTCCCTCTAACGCTGCAGAGTAGATAATCGGCTTAAAGGAGCTGCCAGGTTGTCGCCTTGCCTGAATGGCGCGATTATACTGGCTGACGGAAAAATCGTACCCGCCAACAAGCGCCCGCACCATGCCGGTATGGGGATCCAACGCGAGCAGCGCGGCCTCGGCTTCTCCCTTACGCGGATCGGCAGGACCCATCTTCTTTCTAAGCCTAAGCCGGACCTCGTCCAGCCCCTCTCGAACCGCCTCCTGGGCCGCCATCTGGAGTGACGAATCCAGGGATGTATAAATATGTAGGCCGCCCTGAAGGAGCGGATCAAAGCCATATCGTTCTCCGATAACACGTCTCACATGCTCGACAAAATAAGGAGCGAGCAGCGAGTTTAAAAGTGGCGCAGGAGTCAGACGGATCGTAGTCTGTAGGCTTTCCTGGTAGGCCGACGCAGTAATAAATCCTTCCCTAT
>VBLN01000433.1 GCA_005878685.1 Deltaproteobacteria bacterium
GGCACGGAGTAGGGAAGATTCCCCACATATAACTTCGCTCCCATCTTGGTCCTCCTCAGTGGCGGCTTGGGATCACTTTGCACAGAAGGGCAAACTCAGAAGACCTCTAAGCCAGAGGATCTCAGCGCGCTCTTCGGTAAAAGGATCCTGTAAAACGGCGTAAGCCTACTCAGGATTAAAGCTCTTGTCAAATGGGCAAAACGGCATGATAAACTCGTGGGCTAAGGGGCAAGAAAAGATTGTTGCCTAGTGTCTATGGTCCAACGCCTTTTGTTGAAGCTCTCCGTCTTGCCCCGTAAAGAGCATACTCCAAAGATGGAGTCCATGGACAAACCTCAAGACACGGCAAGAGCCCATTTAATCATCGAGGGCAGAGTCCAAGGGGTCTATTTCCGCGCCTCAGCCCAACAGGAGGCTATTCGACTAGGCGTCAAAGGATTGGTGAGGAATTGTCCGGACGGCTCAGTGGAAGTGGTTGCAGAGGGGGTGAAAGAAAACATCGAGCGGCTAATTTCCTGGTGTCGTCACGGACCCTCGGGAGCTCGCGTAACCGATGTCAGGCTTAAATGGCAGACGTTTCGCGGCGAGTTTGAAACTTTCCGCATCACGAGGTAATCATTTTCTCCTGCTATCCAGTGCCAAGCGATAGATCTCCCTCTTGGAATAGGAATACTTTTCTCCTAAGACCTCAGCGATCTCCTTGACCCTCATCCCCTTTGTCTTGAGCCTCTGGATCTCGGCCACGAGGCGATCTTCTGCCGGATATTCCTGTTTCTCTGCGCCGCCGACAATCAGGGCCATCTCGCCCCGCAACTCTCTACGATCAGCCTCGGCTCTAACTTGGCTCAAGCGCCCGCGGATGAATTCCTCGTAAACTTTTGTCAGCTCTCTGCCGAGAACGACCTCGCGATCGCCCAGTATTTCGAAGAGATCCTGCAGAGACTCTCTCAGACGATGGGGGGCCTCGTAAAAAATGATGACTCTTTTTTCGTCTTGAAGTTTTCTTAGTCTCTCCCGGCGTTCCTTTTTTTTGGCGGGAAGAAAGCCCTCAAAGATGAATTGATCGACCTCAAGCCCGCTCGCGCTTAAGGCCGCAGTCAACGCCGAAGGACCTGGGACCGGCACGACGTTAATGCCGGCTTTGATCGCCTCGCGCACGAACCGACATCCCGGGTCTGAGAGAGTCGGTGTCCCCGCATCCGAAACCAAGGCGATGTTCGCGCCGCGTTCGAGACGCACGACCAACGCGTGGGCCTTTGCCTTTTCGTTGTGCTCGTGGCAACTGGTCAGCGGCGTAGAGATGTCGTAGTGAACTAGGAGTCCTTTGGTGTGCCGTGTATCCTCGGCGGCGATGAGATCTACTTCTTTGAGGACGCGCAAAGCTCTAAGGGTAATATCCTCTAGGTTGCCTATAGGAGTAGCGACGATATAGAGAACTCCTCGCATAGACAGAGATAGAGACAGCGACAGAGAAAAATCACCTGTTCAGCATGCCGCTGACCTCGAGATTTTCGAATTTAAACATCTTTTTTTGTCTCCGTCCCTGTCTCTATCTCGTCTCATTTTCCCCAGTCCCGAGCGTAGCGGAAGTCCCGGTCTATCGTCCGCTCCGAAACCTTCGCGATCACTGGAAGGCGTCTCTTGAACTGCGAGTTCATGATCCGAAGCGTCACTTCATCCACAAATGGCGCGGCAAAACCGGCCGCGATCAATTCCGGACACGAATAACGCTCATCGACCATAAGATAAAGGAGCCGATCTACATCACGATAACTGAATCCCAGCTCTCCCTCATCCGTTTGGTCCGCCCAGAGATCCGCCGAAGGTTTTTTCTGCACGATGACATCGGGCACATCAACCTCCTCGGCCAATGCCCAAACCTGTGTCTTGTAAAGGTCGCCCAGTGGGTTGATAGCAGAAGCCATATCCCCATAAAGAATCCCATAGCCGAGCAGCAGCTCTGTTTTGTTGCTCGTCCCCAAGACCAGAGCATTCCAGCGCGCCGAGTGGTCATAGAGAATGGTCATCCGCTCGCGGGCCATCTTGTTGCCGCGCCGCCTCTGATCCGCATCCGGGAAGCGCTCAAAGTAGGCGTCGATCTGGGGTGTAATGTCGACTGTAAGAGACTGGATGGAGCTCTTCTGAACCACTAACTCCGCATGAGCCAGGCTCTCAGGACT
>VBLN01000429.1:0-2044 GCA_005878685.1 Deltaproteobacteria bacterium
CTTGACAACGCTATTCCGTTTAGAGATGGACCTCTACCTTTCTGCTCCAGCGTACTCAACCTGATCTGCCTATAATCTCTGAGACTGTTCAGTCTCCTGTGCCTCCCTTCGTTCGGGACAGACCTCCCTCTCTTGGGAATAGCTGGCAGAGTGAATCTCTGAGCAAAGATCAACAAAGCAGGGGGAAGCTGCCGAGGAGCTAAAGTAACGGTTGGTTGACATCAAAGCATGCCTCCGGCTATAGCTCGCTTAGGTGCCGTAAGAATCAACGGAGGACGAGTTATGCCTTACGACCTATTGATCAAAGGGGGACGAATCGTTGACGGGAGCGGGATGCCTTCTTACGTGGGAGACGTGGCGGTCCAGGCAGGAAGGATTATTGAAGTTGGCCGCGTGAACGGGGCTGCGCAGCGGGTTGTCAGCGCGGGCGGACTCGCCGTCGCTCCGGGCTTTATCGATTTCCATACGCATCTTGACGCGCAGCTCTTATGGGATCCCATCGCAACCTCCTCTTGCTGGCATGGAATCACCACGGTCATTCCAGGCAATTGCGGTCTCACGCTTGCGCCGTCCCGTCCTCAGGATAGAGAAAGCATCCTTGATAGTTTTGTTCGAGTCGAGGCGATGCCCTTGAAGGTCTTGAGGGATGCGGTGAATTGGGAGTGGCAGAGTTTCCCCGAGTATTTGAATCGTCTCAATGGCCGGCTCGGGGTCAATGTCGCATCGCTCCTCGGCCACTGTGCCTTGCGCCAGTATGTGATGGGTGAGGAGGCCTGTGAGCGCGCGGCGACGGCAGACGAGATTGGCCGAATGAAAGGGATCCTGAGGGAGAGCGTGCTAGCCGGCGCGATAGGGTTTTCGACCAACAGAAATCCGGTCCACATGCGCACAGACGGGAGGCCAATCGCGAGCCGCCTCGCCGGTGATGAAGAGCTCCTTGAACTGGCAGGTGTCCTGGGTGAGTTGAACCGGGGATCGATTCAAATCTCCATTGGGACGCTGGGGATTGCGGTTCCTGCGGAGAAAGGGGTTGCCCTCTTCAATCGCCTGGCGGCTGTGGGGCGGCCGGTGATCTGGCAGGCCATTGCCCACCGCTGGGATGAACCTGATCAGTGGCGTCAACTCCTGGATCTCGCGCAGCAGAGTCTGGCCACGGGCGTTCCGTCCTTCCCTCTGTGCAATGCCCGGTTGTTTAATAACCGTTTTAATCTCAAGAACGCGCAGGTCTTCGATGATCTTCCCACATGGAAGCAGATCCTGTTTACGCCCATCGATCAAAGGAAAGAAATCTTTCGCGATCCGGAAGCGCGGCAAAAGCTCCGCTATGAAGCGGTCGAGAACCATTTCCGATCCCGTTTCTCCAGACGCTGGGACTTGGTCTACATGATCAAAGCGGTCGCGGCGAAAAACAAGCCCCTGGAGGGGAAGAGCGTATCCGAGATCGCAAAAATGCAAGGGAAAGACGTTATCGATGCCTTCCTGGATCTCTCGCTGGAGGAAAACCTGGAGACTTTGTTTCAAACTTCCAGCAACAACGGCGACGAGAACGCGGTCGCAGAGATTCTGAGGAGTCCTTTCACTCTGGTGGGCCAGTCCGACGCAGGCGCTCATCTGATCTACGACGCGGGCTACGGCTATGCCACTCGCTTTTTGGGCCATTGGATTCGAGGGCGCAAAGTCATGAGCCTCGAAGAAGGTGTGCGCAAGCTGACCTTCATGGTCGCTTCCATCTTCGGTCTCCATGACCGCGGCCTGATTCGGCCAGGGCTGGCAGCAGACCTCGTTCTCTTTGATCCCCAGACAATCGGGGATTGTGAGCCAGAGATGGCCAATGATCTGCCCGGCGGTGAAAAACGGCTGGTGCAGAAAGCTGTGGGAGTGAAGATGACGGTTGTGAACGGTGAGGTCTTGACCGAAGATGGCAGGCATACCGGCGTTCTCCCCGGTCGAGTGCTGGGGCGGGCGGAGCATGTCCTCCACTAGGAGGGGTGGTTTATGTATTACGGCGCCAGAGGAATCGTTGGCCTGGTTAAACCTACTTATC
>VBLN01000429.1:2223-2428 GCA_005878685.1 Deltaproteobacteria bacterium
CAGTTTACCAAAAAATACGGCCTGCCGGTCTTGATCGCGACGATCGCGCAAGTCGAGGCCTTCCGGGCGTTAGGGATAAAGAAGCTCGTGGGTATCACTTATTTTCAAGAAGAGCTCAACCGCAAATTCGCCAAGTTCCTCGAAGATGATGGCTTTCAGGTGTCCGCAATGAAGGGAATCGATGTTCCTTTTGAAGATGCCGGAA
>VBLN01000437.1 GCA_005878685.1 Deltaproteobacteria bacterium
ATCTCTAAAGAGATCTCTCCGGTCTGCGCGGATGTCGCGTCTATCGGCCCGTATGTCATTGAAGTCCCGATGGAGATCGCGCCTATCCTGCCGTATATCTTGCGATCGATGGTATCCGTTGTGGCCCCACGAGCTTCGCCCATGGTCATAAGCCTGGGCTGGACCACTCATGACCAGCAGAGTGCCGGTAATGAAGCTACCCAAAATTACTGTTTTCAATCTGTGCATAAGGCCTCCTCCTTTGGCTTCCGTTTTTAAACTGTTAGACGGCCGTGGGACCAAAGCGTTTACACCGCCTCAGGGAGCTGGAACACCATCGCCTGGAACCGCGCGGGAAAAAAAGATAATCGGATCAGCCGGAGCCTAAAATCTTGTAATCAGGAAAGGGCTGTCAGGAGGACAACACGGGGAAATTTAAGATAGAACTCCACCGGCCTCTCGCCGGGAGAAAAAGACGGGCTTCTGGAACATGAACGCAGAAATGAAGAGAACTGTGGATTACAAGGCTGCCTCTTTAGCCGTCCGCCTACTGACCGAAGAGTCCTTTGAGCCCCCGGATGATCTCGTCTTTAGGGCTCGTTTTCTTCTTTTCCTGAGAGCCGGATGGTTGTTGTTCCTGCGAAGGAGAGGTTTCCGAGCCTCCTTTGGGCGACTTCTTGCGCAACAACCTGTCCAGACCTTGCTCGATGGCTCCCTTCTGCATCGCGCGGGCAATATAGCCGATATCGGGCTTGGGCTTTGCGCCAGGGAGCTTGCCGGAAAGAGTGAATGGAATCTCAAGCCGGCCTTGATCATTGGCGAGATTCTTCGTCTCCTTCGCGCGACCGATGATGTCTTGGGAAAGCTGCTGAGACAGCAGGAGCAGGGCGCGAAAATCAACGGTGTTGTCGAATGCGAACCAGCCTTTTCCCAAGATCGTCCGTGCGGGCTTTGCCATCACTGATGACGGCCGATCCTTTCAGCTGCTTGAATTCCGTGTTCTTCGAGGTGAAGATCGCCGGATATTTATTTCTGACATCGGCCGGAATCAAATTGACGACGCCGGGAATCCCAGTCGCACCCGATAAAACACTCTCGGCCAGATTGACGTCGAGGAGGGCTCCGTTGGTCACCTCGGCTTTGCCTTGTCCCTTGAGGGCCTTCTGGACGCTTTCCCATTCTTTGCCCGCGCCGGTGATATCGAGATCCATGTTGATGAGTCCGCGGATATTCTGCGGCGCCGTCGGCAGCATCGAGCGAAAAATCTGTGTCAGGTCCATCCCCTTGACCGCGCTGGTCGCCGCAAAACGTGGGGTGGTCTCGCGCATATCATAACGGCCCTTTCCTTTGAGCGAGCCGCCGAAGGCTCCGAGGCTCAGGCTTTCGATCGTCGCCACGTGACCGGCGAAGGAAATCAAGCTTTGAAGGTCCGTATAGTCTCCGTCCGCAATCGTCCCTCCGAGAGAGTTGAGATTGCCGCGATAACTTAGAGCTCCGTCTTTGACCGACACGCTCCCGTCGCTCGTTAAGTTTTTAAGGACCTCAGGCTTTTTCCGTCCGGACGCGGTCGCCCGCAGATCGGCCAGGCTGAGTTCAGGAGAGGAGAGACGGTAGGTAAGGTTGAGAGGCGTGAAACTTGTGACCTTGGCGGCCAGACGGACTTGAGACTTCCCGATGCGGAAGGGACTCTCCGGCAGCTCGGCGCTTTTTCCAGTGAAGTTGATCTTGGCGTTCACATCGGTAATCGGTTGCGGCAGCTGAGGAACTCGAGCGCTGACGCCGATAAGATTGAGAGTGCCGTTGATCTGCGGCAGCACGTCCTTGCCGAGAGTGCCCGAGAAGTGGGTTTTGCTTCCCACGGCGCCGGCAAGCTCGAAGCCCTGGGGATAGCGCTGCTTGAATCCTGGAAGGGTCTTCTCCAGGTTGGCGAGCGGCACCGATTCGAGTTCGAGGTCCCCTTCGAGCGGCAAACGGTTCAAGTCGGCTTTGGGTCCGATGGGCCCCACGTGCCCCTTCGCCTTGAGGTTTTGTTTGCCCGCGCCGAACACGGCCGCCGACAGATCGAAGTCAACGGGACGGTCAAAGCTGATGTTATTGATTTTAAAATCGACCTGGCTGGCGCGAAAATCGACGCCCTGGCTCCTATCTACATACTGGATCTCGCCGCCGTCCACGTCGACCAACGACACGAGCAAGGGCGGGGGGGCCGCACGCTCTTCCGGGCGTTCCTTCTTTCCTGCCTGTTTTTCCTTTTCCTTTTTTTCTTTCTCCCGGCCGATGGTAGAAAAGTTAAATTGCCCTTTCTGGTCTTTGATGACATTGATCACCGGACGGTGCAGGATCACCTTACTGACCTGGAATTCTTTCCTGAACAGAGGAAGGAGCTGCAGGTTCACCTGAAGATCATCCGCGCGGACGAAAGGTTCCTTGGAGAATGACGGATCATCGGCCAGGGAGAACTGTTTCAGACGGACACCGAGGCCGCCCCATAAAGTCACTCCGATGTCACCGACTGCGACATTTCTTCCCATCGCCTCCTTGGCCTGGGCGAGGAGGTAATCCTTGTTACGATTGATCAAACCGTTCAGATTGACGAGGGCGACGCCGGCGAGGACAACAAAAACAAGCAAAACCACCCCCGCGATGATCCATTTTCGCATACCTTTTCCTTAAGAGAGGAATACGTTTCCTAATTCTTGTCTTCTTTTTCTGTCGATTTCAATATCTGGAGTGAAGTTTTTCCACAAGCCAAAAGGCGGAGCGCCAAAATAATTTTACGATCCGGCTCCTTCGAGAAGTCGGCGAGGCAGGTCTTCTTCAACAAGCTCTATTCTCACTGAGAAAGGACCAATCTTTTTGAGCTGCTCCGGTTTTCAAGCAGCTCCAAGTTTGTAATTTTCCACGTCAATTGTTGAGTTGACTCTAAGGATCATAGTGGATATTGTATGATGCAATTGCCGACGGAGGTTTTTTGGATGCAGGTCTATTACGATCGAGACGCGGATCTCAAGTATCTTAAGGGCAAAAAGGTGGCAGTCCTGGGCTATGGGAGTCAAGGACATGCCCATGCGAACAACCTAAGAGACTCGGGAGTGGAGGTCGTGGTGGGGCTAAAGAAG
>VBLN01000438.1:0-2044 GCA_005878685.1 Deltaproteobacteria bacterium
CCGGGTCGGTTGAGCAGTAGCTGTAGATCCCCTCGCGACAAGCTCGCGAAGCCCGGCGCCGGATGCATGTCGAGTTTAAAGCCGAGCATTTCGGTATAGAAGGGAATCGCTCCATCGACATCGTTAACGATGTATCGAACATTGATCTTGCTCATGATTTTTCACCTCCATCTCGCGTAAACGGTTTTCGGCGTGAACACCTTGTCTATGAGTTGATCATAGGCAAGCATAACGTTGCATATCAAGCCGCGGAAACAAGAAAGGATGAAAATTTAATCCTGCAGAGACCCACTCTCATACGGCCTGTCGTGAGCTTAGTCGAACGGCGACCCTACAGTACCATCAGCGCCTGGAAAGTTAATGACCGAGCCAAAGGGCAAGAATAGACATTCCCTCTGTCTCGGAGTAATAAGATTTTAGGCTAGCGAACTGACATGGCGGAAAGGAGGCCAAAATGGCGCGATGGTTCTCGATCAAACCGGCGATTACTTTAAGGCGTCGTAAATTCAAAGGACTTAGTGGCTGGGCCGGAAAACCGCTCCATCCACCGCTCACTGACTTTCCGGTGACCTGCTACGTTCTCGTAGGACTATTCGATATCATCTCCTATGCGCGGGGGGCACAAGGATCGATAGCCCGGGACTTCTTCGTGTCAGGTACGCACGTCATTATCGCGGGTGCCATCGTATCTGTCGGCACCGCGCTTACCGGCTTCTGGGACTGGCTAACGTCAGCACCCAAGCACACGCAGGCGTGGAGAACGGCCAACTGGCATATGACGGTCATGCTGACCGTCACTGCGATAGTGGTCGTTGACATCATCGTCCGGTTGCGCGCGTGGGACAGTGCCCACACAGGATTAGGCACGACGATTTTATCGGTCTTGGCGGCGGCACTCGTCTCCTTTGGCGCCACCTATGGCGGCTCGCTGGTTTACGATTACGGTTTTAACGTCGAAAACTCCGGCGACCATCCGGTGTGGCACGAATCGGAAAAGGACGTATTCCCTGGCGAGCACTAGAACCCGGCCACATTGCCGAACGCAACAAACAAAAAGGCTCGTTTCAGCCCGGGCCGTTTTGAATTTTAAATCGGGCGGCGACCGTACAGTACCATCGGCGCTGGAGGGGCTTAACGACCGAGTTCGGGATGGCTCACTTACGCAAAAAGTAGAATATCCCCTTTTCCTCCTTCTAACGGTGTTCAAGTTGACACAATAGTGACTCAAGCGATAGTCTTTGCTCGAGGAATGCTCATTGGGAGTAACTCACCCGCATCCTGTAATGGCTTTGGGAGAGTGAGGATGAGTTCTGAGGAGGTGAGTAATCCCCAGCTACTTAGCGACGGGCAAAAATTTCCATCGGTTCAAATAAAAAGGAGGATGCCATGAATCCTCAAACTAAGCTGACGGAACACGTTTTGCCAGATAGCCAAACTGTTGAAACCTCCCGCCTCTACCTGGAAGGAATCATCGCTGGATTTGTTGGAGCAGCAACCATCGCCATCTGGTTCCTAATCCTAGATACGATCAACGGCCGACCGCTTTACACGCCCTCCCTTCTCGGAACCGCCCTCTTTCACCGTGGAGAATGGCTTGCTTCGCCGGAGACCCTACCTGTCTCCCTCGAGATGACCTTGATGTACACCTGGGTTCATTTTCTTGTCTTCTGTATCATCGGTGGATTTGCCTCGCGGCTGCTGGGACTAGCAGAGGAAAACGTAAACGTCGGATTTGGCATCCTCTTGCTATTTATCGTGTTCGAGTTCGGATTTATTGCCGCAGCCCTCGTGCTTGCGGAGACAGTGCTTAAAGCGCTTGCATGGCCAGCCGTTCTCGTAGGCAATCTACTCGCGGCAGCTTCCATGGGCGGATATTTTTGGCGGCGGCATCCCAATCTCATCATAAGACCGTAGAAAAGGCCAGCGAGCGATAGCCGCGAGAGGGCTAACGTCAGTAGCTTGCCACAAAAAGAAAGGCCCAACCTCTTACGAGTCGGGCGTTCTTAATCTAAATCCGGCAGCGACATACTCTCCCATTCGGCAG
>VBLN01000438.1:2084-2281 GCA_005878685.1 Deltaproteobacteria bacterium
TGAAGGGCTTACGTCAGATTAAAAACTCCGGACCCTTTTTTCCCTCTCTTTCCTAACCATGACACGGAAGTCCATGCAAGGTAAGCGCGGCGCCGGCGTGGTTTAAGGTTTGACAAATCTCCGGAGACTGGAATAGAGAGAATCGTAGCGATCGCTAGGAACGAGTTTTTTGCAGGAGGAGATGAGCTATGAATGCA
>VBLN01000432.1:0-2168 GCA_005878685.1 Deltaproteobacteria bacterium
CATTAGTATGACTCCTTCTCTCGTCGTGCTGGAGCGAATATTTCCGGGACCCAGCGCCGGGCAGCCGGAACCATGATCAACCCAACGAGCAGAAAGCCGGCAGTGAGCCCGAAAATCGAAAGGTCACTACCGGGCCAGCGAAAACCGAACCCTTCGCCGACCCAGAATACCCCAAAAGCGGAGATGAGAATTCCGACTGCGAACTTGAGCGTGTTCTCGGGCACGCGTGCCAGCGGGCGGCGCAGGACGAGGCCGAGAAACAAGACTAAGATGCCTGCCACCGCGGCCCCGGCGCTCGCGGGGATCAGCATATGGCCGACCGTGCCGACGGCGATGACGATGAAGACAACCTCCAACCCCTCAAGCACAACCGCTTTGAAGGCGGTCGCGACCGCGATTGCGTCCCATCCGATGCCGCCCCTGAATCCTTTCCTGCCCAGAGCGTCGGTCTCCTTAGCGAAGGCTTCCGTCTCGTCGTGGAGCGGGATGGTGCCGGCCGCTCGCAAGATCGCTTTGCGCAGCCAGCGCATGCCGAAGAGCAGCAGCAGGACCCCGACCACAAGCTGGAGCACGGCGATCGGGATGACGCCGAGCGCAGGGCCAAGGAAGACGACGAGCGCCGCCAGCAGCAGCAAGCCCATGCTCGTTCCAAGCATGGCTGAGCGCCAGCCCCGAACGGTGCCGACCGCGAGAACGATTGTCAGCGCTTCAATGAACTCCACGAGCGATCCTAGAAATGCGGCCGTCACTGGCGGCCCGACATGTGTCCAGTCGATAATCATCTTTCAAGTCCTCCACAATTTTTCCGTGCCGGAGGAGCCATAAATTGGGGTCCGACTGGATCCATCACGGTTTCGCCTATAATCCTGTCTATGGCACTGCACGCCGCCTCATCGATTGACCATCCTATGACCTCGTCTATCGCATTGAGCTGTTCAGGCCGGCGAGCTCCCCAAAGCGCGACGCCAACGCCGGGCTGATCCAAAAGCCAGCGCACTGCCAAATGGATCACGCGTTTGCCATAGTGCTTACGGGCAAATTGATCGAGGCGCTCAACGGCCCTCAAATAGCGGGGGTAACGAGGGGGCTGAAATTTAGGATCGATCTTACGGACGTCGTCGCCGACAAATCTCGTATCCGGACGCATCTTGCCGCTGAGCAAGCCGCGACACAGAGCGCCATACACTAAGGTGGTGATGCTCTGCTGGCGGCAAAAGGGCAATACGTCTGGTTCGATGTCGCGCTCGAACAAATTATACGGCGGCTGGGCTGTATCCAGCGGAGCAGCCGCGCGAAACAACTCTATTTGCTCAATGGAGTAGTTGCTGACCCCGATCGCGCGAATCTTCCCCTGATTATAGAGTTGGCGCATGGCCTCGGCCGTTTCTTCGACGGGCACGAGCGGATCGGGCCAATGGATCTGGTAGATATCGATGTAATCGGTCTGCAAGCGCCGTAGCGAGTCCTCGATTTCGTGGACAATACGCTCCTTTGTGGAGTTTCGTCGCACATCACCATCCTTCCATTCCAAACCGGCTTTTGTGGCGATGACGATCTGCGCTCTGGCTCCAAATTCAGTTATCGCTTTCCCCACGATCTCTTCTGCCATGCCCATGCCATAGGCGGGCGCTGTATCAACTAAATTGATGCCGAGTTCAAAAGAGGTAAGGATGGTCTGAACCGAACTCTCCGCATCTGATCCTCCCCACATCCAGCCACCGATGGCCCACGTGCCCAACCCGATGCGAGAGGCCTCTCGATCAATACCATTCACTTTCACGTATTCCATTTTTTCCTCCTGTGTTCTCACCTTGTATTTGACCACGCTAGTGGACTCGTCAGTTCGTCTATCGGCATCTTCGCCGCAGCGATCACAGGGCCAATCGATAGCGGCTTCACAAACATCAAAGAACGTCTCCTCTCAGAAACAGTTTTTTTGCACATTTTGATTCGGTGACCAACGCTAACGGCATTGGGGAGAGGGGTTACCGCTCCCCGTACATCGTTCAAGCAGCGTTCAATCGCTTTCGGGCAGTTGGCGTCGTTCTTCTACCTGCTGTCTCTGGGACGCGATTTCATCTTTCCCCAGAGCATCATGGTCGCAGGGTCCATAGTAGTCGATGATGTCGCCTGTGCCAGCATCCTTAAGGACCGGACGGTCCGAATTT
>VBLN01000432.1:2188-3200 GCA_005878685.1 Deltaproteobacteria bacterium
AATGGCAGTAATTGCTGCCTGGATCCAACTCGACCTTGGAGAGGACATCTGCGGTTGCAGGAGTCCCACTCACTCCCAGAGCACCGATTAGAACCAGCGCTGCCAAAAATGATGTTGCGGTCTTCATTTGATTCACCTCCTTTCTTTTCTCTTTTCCTGAAGACGGTTTCAGCAAGCGATGTGCCAACCTCGTCGATGTCGAGAAAATGCTTATGACTAGCAGGAATTGAGAAAGTTACCGCTGTCCGGCTTGCGGATCGGTAGCGATTGTGCCGAAGAAATGTGCCGAATATTTGGCAGGCGCCAAATTATAGGCGTTTACTTAGGAGCAGTGATCCCCAGTCTTTTCATCCGGTATTGGAGGGTTGTTCGCTTCATCCCGAGCCGAGCCGCTGCGCCCGACGACCCCCCAACTACCCAGTTGGTTTCACGCAGAACGCGCAAGATATGCTCGCGCTCTGCGGCTTCCAGGGTAATGCCTGGTGTTGGGCTCTTCGCGGTATCCTTTTTCAGATCGTCCAGGGGAACTTTAAGCTCGTGTCCTTGCGAGACGATCACAGCGCGCTCAATAACGTTTTGCAGTTCTCTCACATTCCCCGGCCAAGAGTAGCGAGTGAGAGCAGCCATCGCTTCCGCCGGGATAGTCCGAATGCGCTTGTTCATACGCCGAGTGTATTTCTCGACAAAATGTCGCACGAGAAGTAGAATGTCCTCCGGGCGCTCGCGGAGTGGAGGGATGGGAATGAGAAAGACGTTCAGGCGGTAGTAAAGATCGCTGCGAAACTTATTTTCCGCAACCATTTGCTGCAGCTCACGGCTCGTTGCCGCCACCACTCGAACGTCCACCCGAAGGGTCTTCGTGCTGCCCAGTCGTTCGAATTCTTGTTCTTGCAGTACGCGGAGCAGTTTGGGTTGCAACTCTGGCGGAATGTCTCCCACCTCATCGAGAAAAAGCGTGCCGTGGTGCGCCAGCTCGAAGCGCCCGATTCTTTGAGTGATGGCGCCGGTAAAG
>VBLN01000047.1:0-5112 GCA_005878685.1 Deltaproteobacteria bacterium
AGCGAAATAATGCAGGCTACCAGTATCGAGGCCGGCTCCGTTAAGATAGAGATGAAAGAGCTTCCCCTGGGAGAATTTCTGGATGACCTTAGATCCGGTTATGAAATCCCCACGAACAATGGTCTAAGCTTCAACTGGGACTATCCGCCGGACCTTGGCACCATTACGATCGACGGCGACAAGCTCAAACATATTCTCCAAAATCTCATTAACAACGCCCTCAAATTTACGGACCAGGGTCATGTCACCATATCGGCCCGGTATTCCCCGGGAACAAAGGCCGCTGAGTTTAAGGTGGCAGACACAGGGATAGGAATCCAGGAGGAGTTGCTGCCCTCGATCTTTGAGATGTTTCGTCAGCTCGACAGCTCGGAGACCAGAACGCATGGGGGCGTTGGCATCGGCCTTTATATTGTCAAGAAGTATACCGAAATGCTTGGAGGAAAGATCCAGGTGGAAAGCAAAGTTGGAAAAGGATCCAGCTTTACGGTAACGATTCCGTGCTGATGCTAATCCAACATTCTCACTCCTTCAGGCCAAAGAACCAAAACTAAGGTCTCACCAACGGCACGTGGGGTATGGACCGAACGGGGATCCAAATAGACAATATCCCCCTCTTCGTAAACCCCTGTCTCGTCGGCGATCGAGCCCTTGAGAACCAAATAAAATTCCCCGCCGATATGCTCGTGTCTCAAAAACGCCTTGGGGTCGGCGTCTGCTTTGATCCGATAGAGAACTAGTTCTCTGGCCCCCTCGCGCGCTAACCTAGCCATAGATAAGCCATTGCCGAAATCCTTCCACGGAAGCTTTCCTAACGCGGGCTCATCCAATTTGATTTTGATCAAATCTTTGAGGGAGCAGCGCAGCATCATCTCTTCGGACCGCAGCCTACAGGATTTTTCTCGCACGAACAAATAAAAAAGGCCCGGTGGCAAGTCCATCCAGGCCTTAACATCGCGGTACCAAGAACACTAAGCGGTGGCCTTCTTAGCAGATCGCCGAGCAGCCGGCTTTTTCTTGCCGGCTTCCTCTTTTCCCTTTTGTGCAGGGCGCCGGCGACCCTTCTTACCACCGGAAGCGGCCTCTGCTTTGGCCGTCCCATCCGCCGGAAGCAACTCCACCAGCGAAATCGGGGCATGGTCTCCCTGACGCCAGCCGAGCTTGACAATCCGGGTATAGCCGCCAGGCCGATCCTTAAAGCGGGGGGCCAAGGTTTCAAATACTTTATGGACCACCGCCTTATCGTGAATAAATGCCAAGGCCCGGCGTCGGGCATGAAGACTTCCCTGCTTACCCAAACTGATCATCCGCTCCGCCCAGCGTCTGAGTTCTTTGGCCTTAGGGTCAGTCGTCTGGATTCGCTCGTGGTGGAACAAGGACGAAACCAAGTTCCGCATCAAGGCCAAACGGTGGCTAGAGCTGCGGTTAAGCTTTCTCCCAATCTTCAAATGGCGCATAACGTCTCAAGAAGTTTTCGGTCTCGAGAAACTCATAATTAGTTTTTTACGCGGTTTCTTTTTCCTTCGCCTGTCTGCGTCTCTCGATCTCTTCCCTCGAGGGAAAACTGTCGATTTTCATTCCGAGCTCCAGACCCATTTCACGCAGAATCTCTTTGATCTCGTTGAGTGACTTGTGGCCGAAATTCTTGGTCTTGAGCATCTCCTGCTCGGATTTTTGTACCAGTTCGCCAATGTACTTGATATCTGCATTCTGGAGACAATTCTGAGAGCGAACCGAAAACTCCAACTCGTCCACGCTGCGAAACAGATTCTCGTTGAGAAGGACGGAGGGCGCTTCCTCCCGAGCCTCGCCTTGGGGTTCGTCTTCGAAATTGATAAAGATCTGAAGCTGATCCTGAAGGATCTTGGCGGCGTAGGCCACAGCATCGTCCGGCTTGACCCCTCCATCGGTCCACACCTCGAAGACCAAACGATCATAATCGGTCCGCTGGCCCACCCGCGCATTGGTCACATTGAAGTTTACCTTCTGGATCGGAGAGAAGACCGAGTCAATGAAAATCGTGTCCACCGGTACCCCCTCCTCCTTGTTTCTTTCCGCCGGCACGTAACCTCGGCCGATTTTCGCTACCAGCTCCATCTCCAACTTGCCCTCGCGGGATAAAGTGGCAATGGGCTGCTCCGGGTTCAGGATCTCCACGCTGGGACCCGCGGCAATATCTTTAGCTTGAACCGTCTTGGGCCCCTTGGCCTCGATTCTCAGGGTCTGCTGCTCGGTATCATGCAATCTCAGGCGCACTTCTTTAAGGTTCAGAATGATATCCGTCACGTCCTCTGTAATGCCTTGGATCGTGGAAAATTCATGCAGGATATCTTTGACCCGGACAGAGACAATGGCGGCCCCCCTCAGGGAGGAGAGGAGGATTCTCCGCAAGGCGTTGCCGATCGTCTGACCAAACCCCCTCTCAAACGGCTCGGCATAGAACTTACCGTAAGTAGGGGTAAGACTCCTTTCGTCCACTTCGAGCCTCTTGGGTTTAATCAAATCGGTCCAATGCTGATTACGCATAGCTTCTCCCAGACTGTGAAAGTTATTTTGAGTAGAGTTCCACAATCAGCTTCTCATTGATTGGTGCCGTAACGTCGCTGCGCGTCGGAAGAACCTTGATCCTCCCGGTCAATGCTTCACGGTCCACTTCCGCCCATTCGGGAACCCCCCTTCTCTGCGCGCTCTCCATGGCTGCAACAACCCGCGTCATCTGGCGGCTTTTCTCGCCGATCGAAACCACGTCGCCCGCGCGAACAAAGTACGAGGGAATGGTGATTCGCCGGCCATTCACCAGCAGGTGCCCATGCCGCACGAGCATGCGCGCATCCGCCCGTGAGCTGGCAAAACCCACCCGATAGGCGACATTATCCAACCGCCGCTCTAGGAGAACTAATAGGGCCTCTCCCGTAATCCCCTTGACCTTTGTTGCCAGGGAGAAAGTGCGACGGAATTGACTTTCCAGAAGGCCATACATGCGCTTGACCTTTTGTTTTTCACGCAACTGGATGCTGTACTCGGAAAATTTTGGTCTCGCCTGCCCGTGCTGACCGGGCGGATAGTTTCTCCGCTCAATGGCACATTTATCCGTGTAACAACGCTCTCCTTTAAGAAAGAGCTTCAAATTCTCCCGCCGACAAAGCCGACAGACCGATCCCGAGTATCGAGCCAATTCCTTAGACCTCCATTAGTTGAGGATCGAGGATACAGAATTGAAGACCGCGCGATCTTCCATCCCCGACCTTCTATCTTCGATTTCCAGCACTACACTCTCCTGCGCTTCGGCGGACGGCAGCCATTGTGGGGAATAGGCGTCACATCCTTAATCTGACTGATACTGAATCCTGCCGCCTGGAGGGATCTGAGGGCTGATTCTCTTCCTGCTCCCGGTCCGCGAACAAAGACCTGGACTGTGCGGACTCCGTGATCCATAGCTTTCTTGGCCGCATTATCCGCTGCCTGTTGCGCAGCAAAAGGGGTTCCCTTGCGCGATCCCTTAAACCCCATGGTCCCCGCGCTCGACCAGGAGAGAACATTGCCTTGGTAATCCGTAATCGTGACAATAGTATTGTTAAAGGTCGAGTGGATATGGACGATGGCCTCTGAGATGTTCTTCTTTCCCTTCTTTTTCCGCGCAGCCTTCTCAGCGGGCTTCTCCTCAGCCTTTCCTTCGACTTTCTTTTCCTGCTCCGTGACGTCGTCCTTTGCCATCTTTTCTCCTACAAAAACCGTCAGCGCTTACCTTTCAGCTTTTCACTTATTCATAGCTGACCACTGACGGCTGATTGCTGAATGCTATCATCCTTTCGCCGGCGCGGTCTTTTTCCCTGCGACGGTCTTGCGCGGTCCTTTCCGGGTGCGCGCATTCGTATGGGTCCTCTGCCCCCGAACCGGCAAACCCTTACGGTGGCGGAGCCCTCGGTAAGAGCCCATATCAATGTGACGCTTAATATTCGCCGATATGTCACGTCTAAGATCGCCCTCGACTTTATAACCTTGATCAATGATCTGACGGATCCTGACCACCTCGTCGTCCGTGAGATTGTCGCTCTTGGTATCGAATTGAACCCCGGACGCTTGAAGAATTTTCCTCGAGGCATTTCTCCCGATCCCGTAGATATAAGTGAGCGCAACCTCCATCCTCTTATTTTTGGGCAAGTCCACTCCAGCGATGCGCGCCATATCCTCCCCCTTTTATCCCTTAATCCCTACTCCATTTTCGATTTTAGATCTTGGATTCAATCGAAAATCGGCAATCCAAAATTGATCAGCCTTGTCTCTGTTTGTGTCGGGTATTGACGCAAACCACCCGGATCACACCCTTGCGCCGGATGACTTTACATTTGTTACAGATCTTCTTGACCGATGCCCTTACCTTCACCTGATGACTCCTCCTTGCCCCTATCTTTCGCGGTAGATAATTCTGCCCCGACCTAGGTCGTAAGGAGACAACTCGATCTTCACCTTATCTCCGGGGAGAATCTTGATATAGTGCATCCGCATCTTTCCGGAGATATGGGCCAGGACCTTGTGCCCGTTATCCAACTGCACCCGGAACATGGCATTGGGAAGCGTCTCTAGCACGGTCCCGGTCACTTCGATGGCATCTTCTTTTGGCATAAGCGATGAAACTAGAGCTTGCTCAAGATGTAAGGACCATTCTTAGTCACCGCTACAGAATGTTCAAAATGCGCTGCCAAACTGCCATCCCTGGTGATGGCTGTCCATCCATCCTCTTTAATCTCGACCTCGTGTCCTCCGGCGTTGACCATCGGCTCGATTGCCAAGACCATACCCTCTTTGAGTCGAAGGCCCCGGTCCGGCTCGCCGTAGTTAGGAACCGGAGGTTCCTCATGCAGGTTTTTCCCAATCCCGTGACCCACAAAGGCCCGCACCACGGAAAAGCCCCCGTCCTCGACGGTCTTCTGAATCACCGAAGCGAGATCGCCTAGCCTTTTTCCTTCTCGAAGCTGCTCAATCCCTTTGTAAAGCGACTGTTCGGTCACCCGCATCAGCCGCTGTGCCTCTTCGCTGACCTCCCCGACTCCCACCGTAACAGCAGAATCGCCGTAGTAACCTTCATAGATCACGCCGAAGTCGAGTCCGATA
>VBLN01000047.1:5123-13970 GCA_005878685.1 Deltaproteobacteria bacterium
CCGTGAACAATCTCGTCATTAATGGAGGTACAGAGCACGCAGGGAAACACCCTTCCCGCCATCGCATACCCCTTGAAAGCAGGTCGCGCCTTCTTTTTATAGATCAGCTGCTCAGCGAACGCGTCGAGCGCGGCCGTCGTTACCCCCGGAGCAACTTTTTTTTTCAACTCCTCCAGGATCTCCGCCACGATAACGTTCGCGCGCCGCATGATCTCGATTTCACGCGCTGACTTGAGGGAGATCATTTACCCAGCCCCTCTAATGCCCCGAGAACCCGATTGCGGATCACTTCCGCGCTCCCGTCGCCATCAATCTCCGTGACCAGACCCTTCCGGCGATAATAGTCAATCAGCGGCGCTGTCTGCGTCTCATAGACATGAAGCCGCGCAGCCACTGTCTCCTCTCGATCATCCTCCCTCTGATAAAGTTCCCCGCCACAGCGATCACATAAATTTGGCCGACGGGGAGGATTGAATGCCGCATGAAAAAGAGTGCCGCACCGCTTACAGGTTCGACGCCCCGCCAATCTCTGGATAACCACCCCTTGAGGCACCCGGAAGTACAGCACACCGTCGAGCTTAAGACCCATCTCCCTTATCATTTCCTCAAGGCTATCGGCCTGGGCAACTGTTCTAGGAAACCCATCCAAGATGAAACCTCTCTTGCAATCTTCTCTCCGCAAGCGCTCAGTCACCAGATTGACCATGACCTTGTCGGGGACCAACTTACCCTTATCCAGATACTGGGAGGCCTTTTTGCCTAAAGGGCTCTGCTCTTCTGCTGCTTTCCTCAGGATCTCTCCGGTCGAAATCTGGCAAATCTCATACTGACGCTGAATAAACTTCCCCTGAGTTCCCTTGCCTGCTCCCGGAGGACCCAACAAGATCAGCCGCACGGCACACACCCGTCAGCGCGTTCCTAGCCTCTTCTCCCATGCAGGCGGCCTCGCTTCATAAACCCTTCGTAATTACGGGTGATCATGTGCGTTTCAACCTGAGCCATGGTATCCATGGCCACACCTACCACAATCAGAAGCGCGGTCCCGCCAAAGAAGAAGGGCACGTTAAACTGGCTGATAAGAATAGTCGGCAAAAGGGCGACAGCCGAAAGGTAAATCGCCCCCCCCAAGGTGATTCGGGAAAGTATGCGGTCAATAAACTCCGCGGTCTTCTGCCCGGGACGTATCCCCGGTATATATCCTCCAAATTTCCTCATATTCTCCGAAACATCCACAGGATTAAAGACGACCGCCGTGTAAAAATAACAGAAAAAAATGATGAAGCCGACATACAAGACATCGTGCAGCCAGCGCCCGGGAGCAAGATATCCTGCCACCGTTTGCATCCAAGGAAAGGGCGCAAATTGAGCCAAGGTCGCAGGAAAAATCAGAATGGAGGAGGCAAAAATCGGAGGAATGACCCCGGACGTGTTGATCTTGAGCGGCAGGTGCGAACTCTGTCCGCCATACATCCTGCGCCCAACAACTCTCTTTGCATATTGCACTGGAATCCTCCGTTGTCCGCGCTCCATGAAGACAATGACTCCCACGACACCAACCATGACCACCAGGATCAACAGAACCACCAAGACTCCCAACTCCCCTTCGCGAACAAATTGAAAAGTGGTTGAGATGGCCGAAGGTATGCGGGCCACGATTCCGGCAAAGATGATCAGAGAGATCCCATTGCCGATTCCCCGCTCCGTGATTTGTTCCCCGAGCCACATGATAAAGGCCGTCCCAGCGGCCAAGCTGACAACCGTCATAAAACGAAATCTCCATCCAGGCTCGAGCACAATAGCCTCACCTGCTGGACCGCGGGTCCCCTCCAGGCCGAAACTAATCATGAGCCCTTGAATGATGGCCAGCACAATGGTCCCGTAGCGGGTATACTGCGTGATTTTTCTGCGACCGACTTCGCCTTCCTTAGAAAGCCGCTCCAAATAAGGGAACACCACCGTCAGAAGCTGCAGGATGATCGAGGCGCTGATATAGGGCATAATGCCCAAAGAAAAGACCGAAAATTGCTCCAGCGCTCCGCCCGAGAAAAGGTTAAACAGACCGAAGATGGTATCCTTCACCCGGTCGAAGAAAGCCGCCAGAGCTAGTCGGTCAATGCCGGGGGTTGGGATGTGCACACCCAGCCGGTACACAGCCAGCATGGCCAGCGTAAAGAGGAGCCTACGTCGCAGCTCGGGAATCCTGGTCGCGTTTTGAAAGCCTTCAAGCATGAGACGTTAACAACTCCGCCCGTCCGCCTAGCGCCTCAATCTTTTCCTTCGCCTTTGCGGAAAATCCATGGGCCTTAACCGTTAAGGGCTTGCTCAGCGCTCCTTCAGCCAAGATCTTGACCCGCGTCGCGCGGCCGCGGATGAGTCCATGCTCGCGCAAAAGCTCCGGAGTCACCTCGCTGCCGGAAGCAAGGAACTCCAACTGTCCTAGATTCACTATGGCTGAACTCACACTAAAGGGGTTATGAAATCCGCGCTTGGGCAAGCGCCGCTGAAGCGGCATCTGGCCTCCTTCAAAGCCTGGCTTCGTATTTCCCCCCGACCGGGCCCCTTGCCCTTTGTGGCCGCGGCAGGAGGTCTTGCCATGCCCGGATCCATCTCCCCGACCGACTCGCTTTCTCTTCTTCGTAGAGCCAGGAGCGGGTTTTAAATCACTGAGATCCATGATCACCGAATCTCCGCCAAGTTCTTTCCCCTTTTACTGGCGATCTCCTCCGCCAGCTTCAAATCCTTCAGTGCCTCAAAGGTTGCCTTCACCATGTTGTGAGCATTGTTCGATCCAATACACTTCGTCAGAACATTCTGGATGCCTGCGGCTTCCACCACCGCACGCACGCCCCCTCCCGCAATCACGCCCGTGCCTTCCGATGCAGGCTTGAGCATCACGTGGCCAGCGCCAAAGTGACCGATCACCTCAAAGGGAATAGTTCCGTCAACGACAGGAACTCTCATCAAACCCTTTTTAGCTTGCTCTAACCCTTTACGAATAGCTTCAGGCACTTCTTTGGCCTTGCCCAGACCGTAACCCACCGTGGATCTTCCGTCTCCCACAACCACCAAGGCGCTGAAGCTAAAGCGCCGGCCGCCCTTCACCACCTTGGCCACCCGGCTGATATGAACCACCCTCTCTTTTAGTTCCAAACCCTGTGGATCGATCCGTTCCATCTTCCTCCAGTACCAAGCTATGAAGGGCTAAGCGATGAGAAAAACGTAGTCCTCACGACTAGTCGCTCAATCCTAAAAAACTAGGCCTCCTTCGCGCGCAGCCTCGGCCAGGGCCCTCACGCGCCCATGAAAGAGAAATCCGTTCCGATCAAAAACCACATTTGTAATGTTCTTCGCTTTACAGGTCTGAGCTAGGAGCTTTCCTACTTCCTTCGCCGCCTCCACTCCTTTAGGCTTTTTCAATTTTCCGCGCAGATCTTTCGCAAGCGTAGACACCGAAGCGAGCGTCGCCCCTCTTTCATCGGAGATCACCTGGGCGTAGATATGCTTTACACTCCGATAGACGCAGAGGCGGGGCTTCGCGTCCGTTCCCCAAATCTTCTGGCGCACCCGCTCTTGTCTGCGCTTGCGCCCAACGTGCCTTTGATAAGTCAACATCTCCCCACCATCTATGCAGAGCCGGCGGCGCCGACCGCCTTGCCGGCCTTACGTTTAATGACCTCTTCCCGATACTTGATGCCTTTGCCCTTGTAAGGCTCTGGAGGCCTAAGAGCTCGGAGCATGGCCGCTGTTTTGCCCAGCAACTGCTTGTCGGCCCCGTGCAGCGTAACCAAGACCTGGCGCTCTACCGTTGCCGTTATTCCCGGAGGCAAAGGGAAAGCAACGGGATGAGAAAAACCCAGCGTCAAATGAAGCTCTGTCCCTTTGACCTCTGCCCGATAACCGACACCGTTGATTTCCAGGACCCGGCTAAAGCCGCGGCTGACTCCCTCAACCATGTTGGCGAGGAGTTTCCTCGTAAGTCCGTGCAGCGCCCGGGCTTCTCTTTCTTCTGCCTCCCGGCCTATCCGCAACAGATTCCCTTCCATTTCCACGCGGATCCCCAAAGGAATCTCCGCGTTGAGCTTTCCTTTCGGTCCCTCAACATGCACCGCCCGATGATCCACAACTACCTTGACTCCGTCAGGAATCGTTATGGGCAGTTTGCCAATGCGCGACACATTACACCTCAGCAGCCAGAGCCTACCATACCGAGCAAATCAACTCCCCGCCTACCCTCGCCTTCTGTGCCTCCCGATCCACGAGGATCCCCTTGGGCGTCGATAGGATGTTGATCCCCAACCCCTTACGGATGGGAGGGATCTCTTTGACTCCTACGTAAATCCGCAGGCTGGGTCGACTGACTCGCTTCAAGCCCGAAATCACAGGATTGTTGTTCTTATCGAACTTTAACTGGATGCGAAGCTCCTCTCCTGCCAAATCCTTAACCTTGACCTTCTTCGCCTCCTGTAAATAGCCTTCATCGACCAGGATCTTCGCGATGCGCTCCTTAACACGCGACCAAGGGACATCCACGCTTTCATGCCGGGCGCTGGCGGCATTGCGAATCCGAGTGAACATATCAGCGATGGGATCTGTCATTGTCATCTTCTTCTCCAGCGCCTTACCAGCTCGCTTTAGTCAATCCGGGGATCTGCCCTTTGCGGGCAAAATCCCTCAGGCAGATTCGACACATTCGAAAGCGCCGAAAGAATGCCCTGGCGCGACCGCACAAAGGGCAGCGGTTGTACTGTCGCACCTTGAACTTATTGGGTCTTTCCGCCTTTATTCGAAGACACGTCTTGGCCAATGGACTCTCCGTTAATCTCTAACTGGCGAATGGCATCCCTAAATGCTTGAGCAACGCTCTCCCCTCTTGATCCGTCTTCGCTGTTGTCACGATGGACACGGTCAGTCCCCTCGTCTTATCGACCTTGTCGACCTGGATTTCAGGGAAAATGATCTGTTCCTTCAGCCCCAGAGAGTAATTCCCTCGGCGATCAAAGGAGCGATCGGAAACTCCCTTAAAATCTCTCACCCGGGGCAGGGCCACGTGGATTAAACGGTCTAAGAACTCGTACATCCGCTCGCGCCTCAGCGTCACCATGCAGCCGATCGCAACCCCTTCGCGCAATTTAAAATTAGCGATAGCTTTCTTGGCGCGCGTGATCACGGGCTTCTGTCCGGTGATGGCCATGATCTCGGCTGCGGCCACATCCAGGACTTTAATATTTTGCAGCGCTTCGTTGAGACCCATATTCAGGGTGACTTTCTCCAAGCGAGGCACCTGAAGGGAGTTCCTGTAGCCGAACTCCTTCATCATGACCGGCACCACTTCCTCTTGGTACTTTTTTTTCAGCCGTGGCGCGACCATCGAATCACTCTAGCGGTTCCCCACAGCGGCGGCAGATTCGAACCTTTTCGCCGCTCGCTAAGATCTTTCTCCCGACTCGGACCGGGGCATTACACTTGTCGCACATGATCATCAGATTAGAAAGTCGCACTGGAGCCTCTTTTTCCAAGATGCCGCCCGATTGTTGAGGTCCCCGGGGCCGGGTGTGCCGCTTGACCAGATTTACCCGCTCGATAACGGCGACGTCCCTCTCGGGAATAATCCGCAGCACTTTCCCCGTCTTCCCTCGTTCCCTGCCGGTAATCACCATAACGCTGTCGTTCTTCCGAATGTTCATCTTCAAGCTTTCAGCCTTCAGCTTTTAGCCATCAGTTTTTCAGGTTTTACCGATGGCTGATCGCTGATAGCCATTCTTACAGCACCTCCGGAGCTAAAGAAATAATCTTCATGAACCGCTTGGCCCGAAGCTCACGCGCCACAGGCCCGAAAATGCGCGTGCCGATTGGTTCTTTCTGATTATCGATGAGCACCGCAGAGTTGTTGTCGAATTTGATATAAGTCCCGTCGCTCCGTCCCAGCTCCTTTGCGGTCCGCACCATCACGGCTTTCATCACTTCACCCTTTTTTACCTTCGCGTTGGGAATCGCTTCTTTCACTGAGACGACAATAACATCTCCGATGGAGGCATACTTGCGCTTGCTCCCTCCCAGGACCTTGATGCACTGGACTTTGCGGGCGCCCGAGTTATCCGCCACATCTAACACTGTCCTCATTTGAATCACGGACGAGCCTCATTCTGCGGCTGGGTCTCTGTCTGAGCCGCCCGCTCCAGGATTCGACTCACCCGCCAGCGCTTGTCCCGACTCAAGGGCCGACACTCCACGATCACCACTCGATCTCCTATTTGACACTCGTTTTTCTCGTCGTGAGCCTTCACGCGGCTCCTACGCTTAAGATATTTCCCGTATTTGGAATGCCTGACCATTCTCTCGACGGAAATCACGACGGTTTTCTGCATCCGATTGCTAATCACCAGTCCGTCGCGTTCTTTTCGTACCCGCCTCTCAACCATGCTAGCCTCTCGCGCCTTCCAATTCCCTCTCTCTTAAAACAGTCTCGAGGCGAGCCAAATCTCTCTTCGTCTCTTTCAACTTCATGGGACTCTCGAGTCGGCTCGTAGCTTTTTTAAGCTTGAGGTTAAATATCTCCTCTCGAAGGTCGCTTCGTTTTTGGATGAGCTCATCCCTGCTCATATCTCGAATCTCTTTAACTTCCATGGATCATCCCTCTCCGCTCCACAAACAGCGTAGCGATGGAAAGTTTGTGAGAGGCCAAGCGGAAGGCCTCCCGGGCCAACTCGCGATCCACTCCTTCCATCTCAAAGAGGATCCTGCCCGGCTGGATCACTGCCACCCATCCTTCCGGAGCGCCCTTTCCCTTTCCCATACGAGTCTCAGCGGGCTTCTTGGTGATGGGCTTATCAGGAAAGATACGGATCCAAACTTTTCCTCCCCGTTGCAAAAAGCGAGTTAGGGCCACGCGCGCAGCTTCGATCTCGCGGGCAGTCATCCAGCCCCGATCCACCGCCTTGAGCCCATAGTCTCCGAAGGCCAAGGTGGCTCCTCTAAAGGCAGTCCCGCCTCTCCGGCCTTTTTGTTGCTTGCGGTACTTTACCTTTTTTGGCTCTAACATCTGTTACTCCTCACCCCCCTGACTCCTGACCCTTTATGTGAGGGGTGAGGCGTCAGGCGCAAGGGGATTCTACATTCCCATCGCGGCCTTTTGCTGTTCTTCCTCTTCGGTTAGAATCTCACCGCGAAAAATCCATACCTTGACGCCGATCACACCGTATGTGGTGCGCGCTTCGCCGAACCCATAGTTCACATCAGCGCGCAACGTATGGAGAGGGACCCGACCTTCGCGGTACCATTCGGTTCGTGCGATCTCAGAGCCGCCTAGTCTGCCCGCGCATTGAATCTTAACACCTTGAGCCCCCATGCGCATCGCCCTTGAGACACTCTCTTTCATAGCTCTACGAAAGGCGACCCGACGCTCTAGTTGCAAGGCAACGTTCTCAGATACGAGCTGGGCATCCAAGTCCGGGCGGCGCACTTCAATGATGTTGAGATAGATCTCCCGACTTGCCAGGCGCGCGAGTTCTTCCTTCAATTTCTCGATCTCCGCCCCCTTCTTACCAATGACGATTCCGGGACGCGCTGTATGAATGTTAATTTTGGCCTTGTTGGCCGCCCTCTCGATCTCAATCCTGGAAATCCCTGCGTGATAGAGACGACTCTTGAGAAATTTTTTGACCTTAAAATCCTCGTGGAGAAGTCTCGCATAATCGTGCCGCGAGTACCACTTGGAATCCCAAGATTCGATGACGCCGACACGAAAGATCTTTGGATGTACTTTCTGACCCATGAAAGACTATCTCCTCTCGTCAACTACAATCGTGATGTGGCTCAGGCGCTTACGGATACGGGTAGCTCGGCCCATGGCACGAGGCATAAAACGTTTCCACATACCCCCCTCATCAACGGTGACCCGCTTCACATAGAGACGATCCACGTCAACGCTCTGGGTCCCTTCTGCATTGGCCACTGCTGCCCTTACTGTCTTCGCCACAAGCGCCGCCGAACGCTTAGGGACAAACTTAAGAATACTGAGAGCATCTTCAACTCCCTTCCCCCGAATCTGATCCACCACGAGTCTCACCTTGCGTGGCGAAAGTCGGACAAACCTTGTAACAGCGCGCGCTTCCATCGGCTCTGGCCAACACGCTAAGTCGTCTTCGGAGCAGCCGCCGGCTTGGGTGCCGCGGCCGGCTGCGAGGCAGGAGCCCCGGGAGTTGGAGCGCCAGGCGCCGTAGGGGCGCCGGTGGGAACCGTCTCCTTGGCCTCTCCTTTGCGGTCCCCAGAATGAATGTAAAAAGTCCTTGTCGGGGCGAACTCGCCCAGTTTATGACCGACCATATTCTCCGTGATAAAAACCGGGATAAATTTCCTGCCATTATGGACGCCAATCGTATGGCCGACCATCTCGGGAATAATCGTGGAACGGCGCGACCAAGTCTTTAGAACCCTTTTCTCCTTGGTATTATTCATCGCCTCGATCTTTCGCCTTAGATGCTCGTCCACAAAGGGCCCTTTTTTGACTGAGCGTGCCATCGCTGTTAAGCCTCTCGCCTTTTGACAATATACTTATCGGATGCGCGGTTCTTTCGGGTTTTATATCCTTTGGTTGGCTTTCCCCAAGGAGTCTGGGGATGATTTGCCTTGGAGCGGCCCTCTCCTCCGCCATGCGGGTGATCCACGGGATTTTTGGCAATTCCGCGCGTTACCGGCTTCCTCCTTAACCAACGCACCCTGCCCGCCTTTCCGATAGAGATATTTTCCTGCTCCAGATTGCCGACCTGCCCCACAGTGGCGCGACATTCTGCGAGCACATTTCGCAGCTCGCCAGAGGGAAGTTTAAGAAGAGCATAATTCCCTTCCTTA
>VBLN01000047.1:14008-16896 GCA_005878685.1 Deltaproteobacteria bacterium
ATGGTCCCTACGGGGATGAATCTTAGCGGCAGAGAATTTCCAGGTTGAATGTCAACCTTGTCATCGCCGGAAATGACCGAATCGCCCACCCGCAATTGATCCGGCGCGAGAATGTAGCGCCTTTCCCCGTCCGCGTAACAGAGAAGAGCGATTCGGGCGGATCGGTTGGGGTCGTACTCGATCGCCTCCACCTTCGCCGGGATACCCTTCTTGTCGCGTTTAAAATCAACCAGCCGATAGAGACGTCTATGGCCGCCTCCCCGGTGGTCGCTTGTGATCCGTCCGGTGTTGTTCCGCCCTCCACTCCGCCCGAGGGGGAGAAGAAGACCTTTCTTGGGCTCGGTTTTGGTTACCTCATCGAAGGTCAGGCCGGTCCGAAACCGGCGGCCAGGAGAGGTGGGTTGATAATTTTTAATGGCCATCTTCTTACTATTTAGATTTTCGATTTTAGATTCAACCGAAAATCGGCGATCCAAAATCTAAAATGGTCTATGCGCCGCCAAAAAAATCTATCTTGTCCCCTTCTTTCAACGTTACATAGGCCTTTTTCCACTGCGGCAATCGGCCTGTATTCCTCCCCACCCGTCTCACCTTCCCCAGATAGCGACTCATCCTCACTTTGATCACCTTGACTTTAAAAAGCGTCTCGATCGCTTTCTTCACCTCGACCTTATTGGCATCGGGCCGAACCCTGAATAGCACCTGATGAGCTGTCTCGCTGAGGAGGGAGCCCTTCTCAGTGATCAAAGGAGCTTGGATGATCTCCCGAGGATCCTTCATGCCGCTAATCTCTCTTCAATGAGCCTAAGCGATCCCTCAGTTAAAATCAGATGTTCGTGGCGCAGAAGATCATAGACATTGAGCCCCTCGACCCGAAGCACTTTGACCGCTGGGAGATTGCGCGCCGAGCGCTCGACCCTTTCATCTGACTGCGCAATAACGATCAGGGCGCTTGTGACTTTAAGATCATCGAGGATTTTTCGCATGAGTTTGGTTTTGGGCTCAGCCAGTTCCCATTTATCTAAGACAATAATTTTCCTGTCTCGATTCTTGGCGCTTAGCGCCGAGAGCAAGGCCTGCTTCCGGGCTTTCTTGGGCAAGCGGTAGGAGTAGTCCCTGGGTTGAGGGCCAAAGATGGTTCCGCCCCCCACCCAAAGAGGCGATCGAATACTCCCTGCGCGTGCCCTGCCCGTGCCCTTCTGACGCCAGGGTTTCTTTCCCCCTCCGCGCACAAACCCTTTGGTCTTGGTCGATGCCGTCCCCGCCCGCAGATTGTTGAGCTGCATGACGACTGTTTGATGGAGAAGATGGGGGCGTACTTTCGCTCCAAAGATCTCCTCCTTAAGCTGCGGATGGATGACTTGAAGCGCCATTTCTATTTGCTCCCCTTAACCGCCCGCTGGATGAAGAGAACTCCGCCCCTCGAACCCGGCACCGCTCCTCTGACTAGAAGCAGATTCCCCTCCGCCCGAACATCGATGACTTCAAGATTTTGCACCGATACCCTCTCATTGCCCCAATGACCCGCCATTCTCTTTCCTTTGAAGACCCTGCCTGGAAACGACCGGTTACCAATGGAGCCGCCATGGCGAAAGTATTCATGGGTTCCATGAGAAGCGGGGAAGCCACCAAAGCCCCACCGCTTGATCACCCCAGCAAACCCCCTCCCTTTAGAAGTGCCGCTGACATCAACCCGGTCCCCCGCCTTGAAGAGATCCGACAATTTAATCTCCTGTCCGACTTCGTACTGCGACACATCCTGGGAGCGAAATTCGCGCAGCACTTGAAAGGCTCCCTTACCGACCTTCTTCAAATGTCCCTGCTCTGGTTTGTTCACTCTCTGGCTCTTTTTCGCTTTAAAGCCAAGCTGGAGCCCATTGTATCCGTCTCTGGCTGTCTCTTTCTTCTGTACGACCACACACGGACCCGTTTCGATCACCGTAACAGGAATAAGGCTGCCATCAGCTGCAAAGAGCTGGGTCATCCCAATCTTCTTTCCTATGAGACCTGTCATCTCTTGTTAGTGCTCAGTTTCTAGTTTCTTAGTTTTCAGCTTGACTCAAAATTCAACACTTAAAACTCAAAACTTATTATTGCAGTTTGATCTCGACATCTACGCCAGCTGCCAGATCCAATTTTCCCAGCGCATCGATGGTCTGTTGGGTCGGCTCCAGAATGTCCAATAGCCTCTTATGCGTTCGAATCTCGAACTGTTCTCTGGACTTCTTGTCCACATGGGGCGAGCGGTTGACGGTAAAACGCTCGATACGCGTCGGCAGAGGAATCGGCCCAGCCACTCTTCCGCCAGTGCGCTTCACAGTCTCCACAATCTCCCCTACCGCTTGGTCCAGAACGCGGTGGTCATAGGCTTTAAGTCGAATTCGGATCTTTTCGTTCATCGCTAGCTCGGGTCAGACCCGCTGACTCATACCTACAGACCGACCGCCTTGGCGCTGATCCCTTCGGAAATCGTCGCTGGTACCGGCTCGTAGTGGGAAAACTGCATCGTATAGGTAGCTCTCCCTTGGGTCATTGAGCGTAGGTCCGTCGCGTAGCCGAACATTTCCGCTAGAGGAACTCGTGCCTCGATGGCCTGAGCGGCAGGTCGCGAATCCATCCCTAGCACCTTGCCGCGCCGGGAGCTGATATCGCCGATCACCTCGCCCATAAACTCCTCGGGCACGACGACCTCCACGGCCATAATCGGCTCGAGTAGAACTGGCTTCGCCTTGCTCACCGCCTCCTTAAATGCCAGAGAGCCAGCGATCTTAAAGGCGATCTCAGAAGAGTCAACGTCGTGATAGCTGCCATCTAAGAGCGTCACCTTGACATCCACGATCGGGTAACCCGCCAGGGGGCCATTCTCTAAAGCCTCCCGAACCCCCTTC
>VBLN01000435.1 GCA_005878685.1 Deltaproteobacteria bacterium
CCGGTTACGGTAAGCGCCAGAGTTTCGGCGACAAACCCGCCTTGCTTGTCATCGATATGATTTTGGCCTTTACCGGCACGAGGCCGATGGAAACCTTGGAAGCGATCAAAGAATTCAGGACGAGCTGTGGAAAAGCGGCATGGCAATCCATACCGCGAATCCACAAGCTGCTCCGTGCCTGCCGCGAGCGGAAGATACCGATTGTGTACTCTACCAGCGACGCGGACTTCATTGAAGCGATCGGGAACGCCACCAAGCGAGCGAAGGAGCGCACGACAGCAAGAGACATCGCCATGGAATTCCCCGAATTGATCCGGCCGACTCCCGAGGAGTTCATCGTGCGCAAGGCGAGGGCCAGTGCGTTTTTTGGCACCCATTTAATTACATACCTTGTCCGAAAAGGAGTGGACTCGCTGTTGGTTACGGGCTGCACCACCTCGGGCTGTGTCAGGGGGACAGTGTTAGACGGCTACTCATACGGTCTGCCCACTTTTGTGGTCGAGGAGTGCGTTTTTGACCGCTCCACGTGCAAGTACGGAACGGTGATTTCCCTCAATCAGGCGCTGGCCTATGTTAGGAGTTTGGGAACCGACAAGGGCCTCAAGGTAGCCATGAGATAGAGTTACTTGCACGCACTGCCGGAGGTTTCTCATGTTCTCTCGATGCAAAATGACCATCCTCGTTTTGGGACTCTTAGTAGCCTGTTCGTCCGGCTATGCGCAATCAGTCAGGATCAGCTACGGAGGAACATCCGGCTACAATGTCCCTCTATGGGTTACCCACGAGGCGGGGTTGTTCAAGAAGCACGGCCTGACTGCTGAGCTCATTCTGATTAGCGGTGACGCGGCGAGCATCCAGGCGCTGTTAGCCAATGATCTCCAGTTCGCTAACGCCGCAGCGACAACACCGATTCAGGCAACCTCGCAGGGAGCCGATGCGGTTATCATCGCCTCTTCTTATAACCTTATGCCTTACAGTTTTGTTGTGCATCCAGATATTCGTTCTACCGCCGATCTGAAGGGGAAGCGAATGGCGGTCTCCCGCCTCGGGGGCATTACAGAATTTGCCGCCAGGCTGACCTTCGAGAGATTGGGGTTAGGGCAGAAAGAGATTACACTGGTTCAAGCAGGACCCGACGGGCAGAGGATTGCAGCCCTGCAGTCGGGCGCCGTAGCGGCAACTGTGCTAGCGCCTCCGGGTCTCTTCGCGGCGACCTCTCTGGGACTCAAGGTCATGGCGGATCTGGGTGATCTGGGTGTGAAGTATCCGTCAGCGGTCATGGTGGCCCGGCGTTCTTATGTCGCTCAGAGCAGGGCAACGGTCAAGAAATTTCTCATGGCTTTCATTGAGGGGCTTCAAGTATACGCGCAAAAGAAGGACTTCACTCTTGACGTCATGCAAAAGTACGCCAGGCTAAGGGATCGAGAGGCGATGGCCAAGTCTCACGACTACTTTCTTAAGAACACCACCCTGGTGCCACTAACGGATCCCGTTGCTATAAAGAACGCTTTGGCAGATAGGGCGGCAGGGAGAAAGTTGGAAGATTTCTTCGACAACTCGATTGTTCAGGAGTTGATTGACGAGGGCTTCGTGGAAAAAGTATCGAAGGAGCGTTAACCCAAGGATTTTAAGCTAGAACAGACAGGAAGGAGGGAGAACGCGTGAAGGAAAAAGTTCTCGAGCAACTGAGTCGCGATCGGTTAATCGAGCTTGCAAAGGGCTTGGCGGGGATCGTCAGTATCACGGGAGAGGAGAAGCCGGTCGCAGAGTATCTGGGCAGCGAATTCGAGCGGTTGGGGATGGAGGTCAAGTACCAGGATGTGGAGGAGGAAAGGCCGAACGTAATCGCTACGTTAAAAGGGTCCGGTGGAGGACCCGCGTTGATGTTCTGCGCCCACATGGATCACTTCGACACGCCGCATCCGACGGAAGTCGTCGGGGATCGGATTTACGGCCGGGGTTTGGTCAACATGAAGTGCGCCTTTCCCTGCTACATTGTTGCCGTGGAGATGCTGAAGAAAGCGGGAGCTCCGCTCAAAGGAGATATCATTATTTCGGGCGTGGTCGGAGAGATTGAAAAGGCGCCCGTAAGCCGGTTTTCAGGGAAACAGTATCGCGGCGCGGGCGTCGGCGCCCGCTATATGATGGATCACGGTGTGACCGCTGACATGTGCATCATCGGAGAGCCGACGGGACTACAACTGCAGATTGGAAACTGCGGGCTCATGTGGGCTCAGGTGACGGTGGAAGGGAGGGCGGAGAACTTCGTGCTCCAAGCCGGAAAGGTGGCCCAGGCGATTCAGGATTGGGAAAAAGAGTACCAGCAAAAGTTCAAGCATCCCTTTATGCTTCCTACGGTTCAGATCGGAGCGATCGAGGGCGGCAACCCGTTCAAACCCGGAACCCAGCCGGCAACGAATCTTTATGTGATCGTGAAGACCCTTCCGGGCACACCGACCATGACGATCCGGCGGGAGCTCGAGGCGGCCTGCGCCAAAATAGAGGAGAGGGAGAAGGACATCAAAACTAAAGTGGAACTTTACCTTTCGACCGACGGCTACGAGATCTCCAAAGAGGAGCTCGTCGTCAAAGTCATGGAGAGGGCTCATCAGGAGGTCCTCGGCCGGCCAGTGGACTACCCCGTTCCTAAGCGGTACGGCATTACGAGCGACGGCGCGCGCATCGCAGCCTACGGGGTGCCGACGATCACCTATGGGCCAGGATTTGGAACCCATCTCGTGGACCCGACGGAGCCGCGGGTGAAAGAATGGGACAACCCTTCAGGCATTCGCCGCGGAGTGGGTATCCAGAACATGATGA
>VBLN01000434.1:0-1493 GCA_005878685.1 Deltaproteobacteria bacterium
ACGGCGATTCTCCAGCGCCCATCTTCGACCCTCGATGTTCCTAAGTGGGTGGACCACAGGCGTAGACTAGAACTTTACCTCGGGCGGGCGGGCCGCCTTTTCATCTGTGCTGAAAGTCTCGCGCACTTCGAGCCCGAGGAGATAACGGGCGGTCAGATTCGTAGGGAAGAAACGCACAGCCTTGTTATATTCGGCAACCTTCTCGATATAGCGCTTTCGCGCCACGGCGATGCGATTTTCTGTCCCCTCAAGCTGCGCTTGGAGATCGCGGTAGTTCTGGTTCGCCTTGAGTTCAGGGTAGCGCTCGACCACGACCAGTAGACGCGACAAAGCGCCGGACAATTCTCTTTGAGCCTCTTCGAAGCGCCTGAAGGTCTCGGGGTTGCTGAGCGATCTCGCATCGATCTGTACGGAGGTGGCTTTGCTCCTCGCCTCGATCACTTTAGTAAGCGTCTCCTGTTCAAATTGCGCTGCCCCTTTGACCACGGAAACGAGATTCGGCACCAGATCGGCCCGGCGCTGATATTGGTTCTGCACCTCACTCCAGGCGGCTTTTACATCCTCGTCGAGGGCCTGGAGTTGGTTATAGCCGCAACCGCTCAAGAGAAGCAGAGCCACAAAGCCCGCTGGCGAGACAAATTTTTTCATTTGAGATGATCCTCCCGCTGTGCTGGAATAAGGGCTTGATCCTCAGACCTCTATCTCAGAGGGCAAAAAGCTTGTCAAGCTGCGGTTGACTTTGCGGTAGAATTCGACTACAAAATTCTTTCGGAGATTTTATTTCCATGACCTACGCAGTGATCAGAACAGGCGGAAAACAATATCGGGTTTCCGAAGGGGACGTGGTTAGGATAGAGCGCTTGCCAGGCCAGACCGGAGAAAAGGTCACGCTAGATGAAATCTTGTTCATCGGCGGCAATGGAGAAGTCAAGATCGGCACTCCGAGGCTTGCGAACGCGAAGGTCGTCGGGGAAATTGTTAGTCAAGGGCGCGCCAAAAAAATTCTTGTTTTCAAGAAAAAGAGGCGTAAGAGTTACAGTCGCAAGCGCGGACACCGGCAGCAACTCACCGCGCTCAGGATTACCGAGATTCAAGGATAGTTTGAGGATCAACCAATGGCGCATAAGAAAGCAGGCGGAAGCTCTCGCAACGGCAGAGACAGTCAAGGGCAGAGACGCGGAGTAAAAGTCTTCGGCGGGGAAACGGTGCGCTCCGGCAACATCCTGGTGCGGCAGCTCGGCACGCGCATTCATCCGGGAAGGAACGTGGGGATGGGGCGGGACTACACGCTCTTCGCCAAGATTGACGGGGTGGTCCGTTACGAGCGCCTGGATAGAGAGAGAAAGCGGGTGAGCGTGCTTCCTGCCTAGCGCCTTTGCGGCGCGAGGAAAAAAGGCCCCTTCCGGGGCTTTTTTTTTGTCTACGGAAAGGCGATGATGAGCTTGGTCAGCCCATGAAATTTATCGATGAAGTTCGGATAAAGGTCAAAGCCG
>VBLN01000434.1:1499-5429 GCA_005878685.1 Deltaproteobacteria bacterium
GGTGATGGTGGGCGGGGGTGTGTGAGCTTCCGGAGAGAAAAATATGTGCCGCGGGGAGGACCAAACGGCGGTGATGGCGGTGACGGCGGCGATGTCGTGATGGTCGCGGATTCGGAGCTCATAACATTGCTCGATCTCCGCTACCAGAAACAGTATCGGGCTGGCAGAGGGGAGCATGGCAGGGGCAAAGACCAATATGGAAAACGGGGAGAGGATCGAATGATTGCCGTTCCTGTAGGAACGGTGATTCGTGACGCAGGAACCGGAGAGATGCTGGCGGATCTCACAAGCGCCGGAACGCGGGTTGTCGTTGCAGCTGGAGGCAAAGGAGGCAAAGGCAACGCCCATTTTGTTTCCTCGATCAACCGCAGTCCGCGCTATGCTCAATCCGGCCTTCCCGGCGAAGAGCGAGAACTCGACATCGAGCTTAAACTGATGGCCGATGTGGGAATTGTTGGCTTGCCCAATGCCGGCAAGTCTACCCTTATCGGAGCCATCTCCGCCGCCCGTCCAAAAATTGCCGACTATCCATTTACGACTCTGGTCCCGAATCTCGGCGTCGTCAGCCACGAGGAGGGAAAAGCTTTCGTGGTCGCTGATATTCCCGGGCTGATTGAGGGAGCGCATCGAGGCGAGGGACTCGGACACAAGTTCTTAAGGCATGTGAGCCGGACCAGTCTCTTGGTTCACTTGCTCGACGCGAGCGGAGTGAGGGAAGAAGGTCCGCTTGCGAATTGGGTGGCGGTGAATCGCGAGCTTGAGCTCTTTGATCCGGGGTTGGCGCGAAAGCCTCAGATTGTGGTCGCCAATAAAATCGACCTGCCTGAAGGCAGGGCCGGGGCTGCTATGTTAGAAAAGCTGTTGGTCTCGTCTCCGCATCGGGTTTGCGCCATCTCCGCCGTCACGGGGGAAGGGGTCCGGGAGCTAAAAAGACTGATCGGAAGCGAACTAGAAAAGGCAAGAACGGAGCGAGGCGAAGATCGTGTCGCAGCGGGACTATAAGACGCGGCTTTTGCGCCGCGTGCGGCGAGCGGTGGTGAAGGTCGGGAGCCAGATTCTCTCTTCCGAGAGCGGGATCGAGGAAGAGCGAGTCAAGCGGTTAACAGAGGAACTGGCGGGCATCCACGATCAAGGCAAAGAGGTGGTTGTGGTTAGCTCCGGGGCTGTTGCGGCGGGCATGAGCCGGCTTGCCGTCAAAGAGAGGCCCCGGACGATTCCGCAGAAGCAGGCCCTGGCGGCAGTCGGGCAAATCAAGCTGATGACCCTTTACGAAAAGTACTTCTCTCGCTTCAATAAGAACGTGGCCCAAGTTCTTTTGACGCACGAGGATCTGGCGAATCGGCGCCGCTATCTCAACGCCAAGCATACCCTGCAGACGCTGTTGGAATCTTCCATCATTCCCATCGTCAATGAAAATGATACGGTCGCGGTGGAGGAGATGAAGTTCGGGGACAACGACCATCTCTCTGCGCTCGTGGCGACGCTGTTGGAAGCGGACTTGTTGGTCATTCTGAGCGATGTTCACGGCATCTATGAGCGAGACCCTCGCCTGCACGCGGACGCCGAGTTGATCCCTCTGATCTCGGATATTAAAAAGGCCAAGAAAAATCTCAGCGGTGAAAGTCAGAGCTTCTTCGGCACCGGCGGCATCTCCTCGAAAAGGCGGCGGCGGGAATTCCGACGATCATTGCCAATGGCTTGGAAGAGGGAATCCTGTCTAAGCTCTTTGACGCCAAGGACGAGATAGGGACATTGGTTCTTCCCGAGGAGAATCGCTTGGCTAACAGGAAACACTGGATCGCCTACAATCTCAAACCCGCGGGAGAAATCAGGGTCGATCAGGGCGCCTACGAGGCTGTGGTGCGAAGGGGCAAAAGTCTTCTGCCATCGGGTTTGAAGGAAGTTTACGGCTCCTTCGGCGTCGGGGAATGTGTTCGCTGTCTTGACCTGGAAGGACGGGAGTTTGCCCGCGGCTTGGTGAACTACAGTGCTCAGGAGTTGAATCAAATTAAGGGCTTGCATACAAGCAAAATCGAAGAGGTTTTAGGTTATAAGGCCTACGACGAAATTATCCATCGGGATGATTTGGTGTTGTTGGAAAACAGCCAATAGGCAGTAGGCAACAGGCAAGAGCCATCAAAACAAAGTTCTTACTATTGCCTGGTGCCTAATGCCTCGTGTCTAGGAGTATAAGATGTCGCTCAAAGAGGAAGCGATCTTATTAGGGAAGAAGGCCAGGGAGGCTTCACGCCGGCTGGCGCAGCTCTCATCCGATGAAAAGAACCGGGCCCTGCTGCGAATGGCTGACCGTCTGCTGGAACAGAAGGAATTGCTTTTGAAAGAGAATGAGAAGGACTTGAAGCAAGCCCGCAAGGCCGGACTTTCATCTGCTCTGCTCGACCGGGTTGCCCTAAATCCCGATCGTATCGTGGCGATGGCGAAGGGGTTGAAGGAGGTTGTTGCTTTGCCGGATCCTGTCCGGGAGATCGTAAAGATGTGGCGTCGCCCCAATGGGCTTCAAGTGGGCAAGATGCGCATTCCCCTGGGCGTGATCTTCATTATTTACGAAGCCCGTCCCAATGTGACCGCCGATGCCGCGGCTCTCTGCCTCAAGTCAGGCAACGCAGTCATTTTGCGCGGCGGAAGCGAGGCCCATCTTTCAAACCGCGCCATTGGCACTATCCTGAGTCAGGCGTGCGCCGAGACTCATGTGCCGCAGGATGCGATACAGGTCGTTGAGTCCAGGGATCGAGACTTAGTCAATGAGCTGCTCCAGTTGGAAGAGTACATCGATCTGGTCATTCCGCGCGGCGGAGAAGAGCTGATCCGGAACGTTGCGGCCAATTCCCGCGTCCCTGTGATCAAGCACTACAAAGGGGTCTGCCATGTCTATGTGGATCGCGAGGCCTCACTGGAGATGGCCGAGCGCATCTGCATGAACGCCAAGGTGCAAAGACCGGCGGTCTGCAACGCTATGGAGACCTTACTGGTTCATGAGGCGATCGCTCCGGCGTTTCTTCCCGCGATGCTCGCCAAGCTTAAGGAAGCCGGGGTTGAGATTCGCGGCTGTGAAAAGACTCAAGCCTTGGTGCCTAACGTTGAGCCTGCCAACGAGGCGGATTGGACGGCCGAATATCTCGACCTTATCCTCTCGGTCCGGGTGGTACAGGATATGGATGCTGCAATCGATCATATCGAGCGCTACGGCTCGCAACATACAGAGACGATAGTGACCTCCAACTACAGTAAGGCCAGGGAGTTTCTCGATCGAGTCAACTCGTCTGCCGTCCTGGTCAATGCATCGACGTGCTTTAATGACGGAGGTGAATTGGGCTTGGGCGCCGAGATCGGAATCAGCACGAGTAAGATTCACGCTTTCGGGCCGATGGGTCTCGAGGAGCTGACCACGACGAAATTTGTTGTGTTTGGGGATGGCCAGGTTAGGGAATGAAAATAGGCCTCTTTGGCGGCACCTTCGATCCGATCCACTGGGGCCACCTGCGCAGCGCGGAGGAGGCCAGAGAAGGCTTTCGCCTCGACCGTGTTCTGTTTGTTCCCACCTCGGAACCGCCCCACAAGAAAAGAAAACCCACGACCTCGGGACAGAATCGTCTCGAGATGGTGCGCCTCGCCATTGCCAATAATCCCGGCTTTGGCCTGTCTTCGGTGGAGCTTTCGCGGCCAGGCAAATCTTACACTATCGATACCCTGCGTCATTTCAAACGAACACAATCTGTCAAAGACTCATTTTATTTTATCCTCGGCCTCGATGCGTTTCGCGAAATCGCCTCCTGGAAGGACTTCCGAGAGATTTTTTCTCTCTGCCACCTCATTGTAACCTCGAGGCCGGGCTGCGAGGCTTCGATGTCGCTCAAAGGCATGCCCGTTGCCGTGCGAAAACTGTTTTGTTATGATTCCAAAAAAAAGGTC
>VBLN01000434.1:5437-7848 GCA_005878685.1 Deltaproteobacteria bacterium
CGGCACGAGAGTGGTTCGTTTATTTATTTTTTTAAGCTGACGGATATCGCCATTTCGGCCTCGGAGATCCGGCATCGTTTGAAGGAGGGGATGTCCATCCGCTATCTGGTTCCTCCTGAGGTTGAGCGCTGCATCAAGAGAAGAGGCCTGTACCGCGGGCGCCAGGAGGGACGATAACGAGGTTGGCTGGCATCGACTCTTGGGGGAAGGCCCTTCTTCTCAGTCGCTTCGCGCTGGAGAAAAAAGCCTACGACCTTGTCCTGATGGAGGTTCGTGAGATCACCTCCATCGCCGACTATTTCATCATTTGCTCCGGTCGATCCGATCGTCAGGTCCAAAGCATTGCGCAGGGAATCGAAGAGAACCTCAGTGAGGCAGGCATTCCTCCGCTCTCGGTCGAGGGTATCTCCAGAGGTCAGTGGGTGCTGATGGATTTCTCCGATGTGATCGTCCATATCTTCTACCAACCGGTGCGGGAGTTCTATGACCTGGAAGGACTCTGGAGTCATGCCCCGCGAGTGGAGCTGCCCGAGCCCTATTCGACTCTGGCCAGTCAGTTTCGCATCAAGGGAGAACAGTCGGCGTGACGGCCAAGACGGGCCTTGGTGATGAGCGCGGTTTTCCGCCTTATGTCTAGATGAGAAAGGGAAGGTCTTGAGCAACCGACGCCCAATTCTTCTCGCCGTGCTGGATGGCTGGGGTTTTAATCCGAAACGCGACGGTAACGCGATCGCGCAAGCTTCCACGCCGAACATGACCTCTTTGGCGAAGAATGATCCATCCAGTACCATCTCCATCTCTGGTCTAGATGTGGGTTTGCCGGATGGGCAGATGGGGAACTCCGAAGTCGGCCACATGCATCTGGGGGCGGGTCGGGTGATCTATCAGGATCTGACACTCATCCATCGGGCAATTGATGATGGAAGCTTTTTTTCCAACCCCGTTCTCTTGGAGGCGATGAGAAGAGTGACGCAGGCTCACGGGAGACTCCATCTCATGGGTCTTTTAGGTGACGGAGGGGTGCACAGCCATCAGCGTCACTTAGAGGCGCTCGTCGAGCTGGGTCACCGAGAGAAGGTTGGGATGATCTTTCTCCATCTGTTCCTCGATGGCCGGGATACGCCGCCGGCAAGTGGAGAGCAATTTCTGCTTGAGCTGATGGAGAAGCTCAAAGACTATCCCGGAGTCCGGGTCTCGACCCTAAGTGGGCGCTATTACGCGATGGACCGAGACAAGAGATGGGATAGGACCGAGAAGGCCTATCTTGCCCTTACGGAGGGAATTGGAGTGCAGGCAGAATCTCCATTGCAAGCTATCCGTAGGAGCTATCAAGAGCGAGTCACGGATGAGTTTGTCCTCCCTACTTTGATCAAACCGAACCTGCCTCACGGTTTGATTCGAGACGGAGACGGGGTCGTCTTCTTTAACTTTAGGGCGGACCGGGCACGTCAACTCACCCGTGCCTTTAACCAAAAGGATTTTAAAGAATTCGCCCGGAAACGGCCGCTCTCACTTTCTTCCTTTGTAACGATGACCGAGTACGACAAGACCTTTGACCTGCCGGTGGCGTTTCCTCCGAGAAACCTCGAAAAGATCCTGGGCGAGATCGCAAGCCGAGAGAAAATCGCTCAACTCCGTATCGCCGAGACGGAGAAATACGCCCATGTGACCTATTTCTTCAACGGCGGGAAGGAGACGAAGTTCTCGCTGGAGGAGCGTGTTCTTGTCCCTTCGACCAAGGAGGTTCCTACCTATGACCTCAAGCCGGAGATGAGCGCGCGCGAGATCACAGCGGCGCTTGTGAAGGAGATCGCCAAAGATTCGCATGGTCTCATTATTCTCAATTATGCCAATGCGGATATGGTCGGACATACCGGGAACTTCGAGGCTACAGTTCGTGCCTGCGAGGTGATCGACGAGTGCATCGGCAAAATCGTGCCGGCCATGTTGGATCGGCAGGGTCGGGTGATCATTACCGGGGATCACGGGAATGCGGAGCAAATGATTGGTTATGAGACCGGCCAGGTCCACACCGCCCATACCTCCACGAAAAGCTAAAATCTTGCCAGCTGAATTCCGGAAAAGCGATCGACGTCGCGCCAACCATTCTGAAGCTGCTCGACATTCCTCAACCGCCAGAGATGACCGGGCGCTCCCTCATTGTGGAATGATGAATTTTGAATTCTTCATTTGAATTGAATTCAAAACTCAAAACCCATAGTTCAAGACTCAATTTCGGCTGGTTGCTCGATTGGCTTTATCCGCCCCGCTGTCGTTTCTGTAGGGAGAGAATTTTTGGTCGGGATGAGGAATGTTTCTGCATGAAGTGCTGGAAGAGGATGCGGCTGATTTCACATCCGCTCTGTACCGTGTGCGGCAGACCATTCTTTGATGCGGCCGGGGAAGATCAT
>VBLN01000048.1 GCA_005878685.1 Deltaproteobacteria bacterium
CGGTCCAGCACCTTGAACCACCCGGACAGGTTGAGGTCCCGAACTATGGTATCCGCTATCCCTTCAGAGAGTTTTTTTGTGTCATCACTCTGTCCGAGGTTTTTAAGCGGCGAAACCGCGATCGGATAGCGCTCGGCGCCCGGCCCGACGATCAATCCCTTCACCTGCGCGTTGAGCGAAGTTAGGGAAGTAAGAATTCCAAGAATTGCTCCAAGAAAAATTTTTAACTTCATCATTCTAACCACCTGCTAGATCCTTAGGTCTGAAGGTCAACTCCACGTCCATAAAATCCTTCCGGTAACTCTCTGGCGGCGGCGGCAAAGGATTCGCCTTGCTGACCGCCCTAAAGACCGAATCGTCGTAGGAGGGATCACCCGACCGCTTCACGATTTTAAGGCCCGTAATCTCGCCGTTTTCCTGGATGCCAAAGCGCACGGTCACTTCCAAATCGCCCAGGCCCAACGGTCTCGGATCAAACCCAGCATCCGATTGTGGTAGGCGATAAATTCAATGCCCTTAACGATCCCTCCTCCCCGCCCTCCCTCACCGAGCGACGCGGCCCCCTCGCCTTCTCCTGAGCGCGAGCTCATTCCTTCCGTCTTTTTCCCTTGCTCCGCGCGACTCCGCACCCTCTCCATAGCCGATTGAATCAGCCGCTCGCGCACCTTCTGCGGCAAGGCCTTCTCGGCCGAAGACTCCTTTTGAACCTCTTTCTTAACTTCTTTTTTAACTTCCTTTTTAGATTCCTTGAGAGCGAGTTTCTCCCGCGCCTTGTCGGGGATCTCTACCGTCTTCTTCTTAGCTTCCTCGACTTGAGGTTTAGGCTCTGCCTTTTTGGTCTCTTTTGTCGTCTGAGCCGCCGGTGGTGCACCTGGGTTCAAAACTTGCCCGCCACCGATTTTTTCCCCGCCCACGAGATCAACCGTGTAGACCGGATAGGAAGGGGCTCGGCGGGTCGGAAAATAAGGAATCATGAAAAGGCTAGCGATCAGTGTCATGTGGACCAGACCGGACAAAAGAATCCATCGCCAAAGATTCCTCCCTCCTTCTTCCAAAGAGCGGAGGGCGTCCTCCAGTAAAATTTCCCCGGAAGTCCAGCGATCTGCCATTTAGCCCTCTTCTCGACGTGTGGGTTGCGTGACCACAGGTTGCGTCACCATGCCAAGTCTCTCAATACCCGCCTGTTTCACCTCCGCAACGACTTTCATGACCACGCCGTAGCGGACATCCTGATCGGCTCGGAGATAGACTTCCCTACTCTGCTGGAGTTGTCGAATCGCCCGAAGCTTCTGCCCCAATTCTTCCAGCTTCATCGGGTTATCGTTGAGATAGATCCCGCCATTGCGGGTCATCGCTACAACTAGCTGCTCTTCCTTTCCCTGAATCGCCCCGGCCTTGGTCTGAGGCAGATTGACCTGCACCCCTTGCTGAATGATCGGGGCCGTCACCATGAAAATCACCAGCAGCACCAGCATGACATCGACTAGAGGGGTCACATTGATTTGAGAGATCGTGGTCGTTCCATTTTGTCGGGACGAAAAGTCCACAGCCATAAAATTCTCCGAGGCGAGAGTCGCGAGGCAACAGGCATGAGTTTATCTCGCTCACGCCTTGCGCCTAAAGCCTCACGCCTATTTCAAGAAATGACGCTCCGCAATATTTAAAAATTCATGCGCGAAATTATCCATGTCTGCAGCCAAGACTTTGATTCGTTGAGCAAAGTGATTGTAGGCCATAACCGCAGGGATGGCCGCCGCCAGACCCGCCGCAGTCGCCACCAGCGCTTCGGCAATGCCCGGAGCTACGGCTTGGATGCTGGAGGAGTGGGTCACGCTCAAGCCCCGGAAGGCGTTCATAATTCCCCAGACCGTGCCGAACAGGCCGATGAACGGCGTCGTGCTTGCAGTCGTCGCCAAGAAGGTAAGAGCCTTTTCTAATTTAGTGATCTCTACGCTCGTGGCGCGCTTCATGGCGCGAGTCACGTTATCGACGCCGCTGAGCTCCGTGGTGAATCCCTCTCCGGGCGAATTCTCCTTCTTGCTCCGGGACACCCGAAGCAACTCTTCATATCCCGCCCGGAAGACCTGAGCCACTGGGCTCGATTGGAGCTCTCGGCTGGCATCGTGGATCGCGGAGAGATTGCGACTCTCCCAAAAGATCTCGGTGAATTTATCAGATTGACCCTTGGCCGTTTGCACTTCGCGGTATTTGTAGAAAATAATGCCCCAGCTCACCACGGAAAAGAGAACCAGAAGATAGAGCACGGCTTGAACCACCGGCCCGGATCCCCTCACGAAGTCTAGAATCCCTTGCTGCTGGGGCGGCGCGAACTCTGTTTGCGCCAATAGTTGCAGAAGCCAAAGCGAGGACATTGGAGATTCCAAGGAACCTAGTTGAAAAAATATTATAAGCTCTGTATTTAGTTAGTCAAACAAGAAACTTTGAAAGAACCGACATATCCATGATTCGCAGAGTCGAGGAGCTTGAACTAGAAGGCAAAAGGGTTTTCGTTCGGGTCGATTTCAATGTTCCTATCGTCCAGGGCAGGATCGCGGAGACGCACCGAATCGACAGCGCGCTGCCCACCTTGAAGCTCATAGCTGCCAAAGCCAAAAAACTTCTGATCGCTTCCCATTTGGGACGGCCGGGAGGCAAGAAGGATCCGAAATCGAGCCTTGCGCCGCTGCGCGAGTATCTCGAGCGATCCCTGGGCCAACCCGTGACCTTAGCGCCGGACTGCATCGGAGCTGAAGTCCAGGCTCTCGTGACCGAACCGCACCATAAAATGATCTTGCTCGAAAATCTCCGCTTTCACAAGGAGGAAGAAGAGAATAATCCCGCCTTTTCTCAGGCCCTGGCTTCCCTGGCGGATGTCTACGTCAACGATGCCTTCGGGACCGCACATCGGGCGCATGCGTCAACGGCAGGCATGGTCCGTTTCTTTAAAGCCAAGGGAGCAGGCCTGCTGCTCCAGAAGGAACTCGACTACCTCGGCAGAGCGCTCTCGAATCCTGAAAAACCTTTTGTCGCCATTCTCGGTGGAGCCAAGGTTTCAGACAAAATCGGCGTGCTGAGAAACCTGCTCGCCAAAGTAAGCGCGCTTTTGATCGGCGGAGGAATGGCCTACACGTTTCTCAAGGCTCAAGGGTTCCCCACGGGCAAATCTCTGGTGGAGGAAGACCGAGTCTCCGTGGCGAACGAGATCATGACGCGCGCAAAAAGCCTCAGCGTTTCGATCCTTCTGCCGGTAGATCATGTAGCGGCCAAAGAGATCAAAGAGAAACCCATCACCACCGAGTCGAGCATTCCGCCGGACTATATGGGACTGGATATCGGGCCGAAGACGGTGTCGCAGTTCACCCAAGAAATCCTGGCGGCGAAGATGGTGCTCTGGAACGGCCCGGTCGGTCTGTTTGAAGAAGAGCCCTTCAGCGGCGGCACCCGCTCGATCGCCGAAGCTTTGGCCAAGTCCCGGGCGGTCAGCATCGTCGCAGGAGGAGAGACAGTGGCTGCGGTGCGACAAGCCGGAGTCGAAGAGAGAATCACCCACCTCTCTACCGGCGGCGGCGCCACGCTTGAGTTTCTCGAGGGAAGAAAACTTCCGGGCATCGAAGCGCTCGAGGAAGAGGGATGAAACCCCTCGTCGTCGGCAACTGGAAAATGCACGGCACGCAACATGAGGCCGTCGCCCTCGCCCGGGAGGTGCTAAAAGGGCTAAGGGGCCGCCGGCGCGTAGACGTTGTTCTCGCTCCTCCTTTCACGGCCCTCGGGCCGGTGCGCAAGACGCTTCGCGGAAGCGCTCTCCGTCTGGCCGGACAGAACGTTCATTGGGAGGAACAAGGGGCCTTTACGGGCGAAATCAGTGCGAAGATGTTGCGGGAACTTGGATGCCATTTTGCGATCGTGGGCCATTCGGAAAGGCGACGCCTGTTTAACGAAACCGACCAGACGGTGGCGAAGAAGCTGGCAGCTTGCCTCCGTTCGGGCCTGCGACCCATCCTCTGCGTGGGAGAAACCCTCGAGCAAAGAAACGCAGGGGCGACGAGGCGAGTGATCACTCGTCAGCTCCGGATCGCATTGAAGGGGATGACGAAAGATGCTATAGAAAAAATTGAAATCGCCTATGAGCCGGTCTGGGCGATCGGTACGGGCCGCAACGCGACGCCGGAGCAGGCAAGCCGGGCTCACGCTACTATTCGCAGGATGCTCAAGAAACTCTTTGGAACAAAGCGAGCCGAGCAGACGCGAATCCTTTACGGCGGCAGCGTGCGTGCCGATAACGCTGGCGAGCTGGCATGCGCGAGGGAAGTCAACGGTCTCCTGGTAGGCGGCGCGAGCCTCAAAGCAAAGGATTTTCTCAGCATCATCGGAAATTTCTCCTAGGGCAGCTATGATCACGCTGATCACCATCCTTCACATTGTCGTCAGTATAGGGCTCATTTTCGTCGTGTTGCTTCAGACCGGCAAGGGAGCGGACATCGGCGCAGTATTTGGCGGCTCAAGCTCCACCATCTTTGGCAGCAGCGGCGCCGGGAATTTCCTGACGCGGCTCACCACCGGGATGGCGATTGTCTTTATGATCACGTCTCTCACTCTGGGATATTTTTCGGGTAGAAAATCGGGTGGCAGCCTCTTTGATACCCGTGTGCCTCAAGCGGAGCAGCCGGCCCGACAACAGGCTAGCCCACCGCTCCGTCCCGCGCAGCCGGGAACAGGTCCAGCGCCACAGTCCCCGGCACAACCGGCCGCGCCGCAACCCGAAAAGCCCTCAACACCCTGACATGACTTGTGAGTTTTTACTTTTTAGCGTTGAGTTGTGAGTTGTAGTTAAAAACTCGAAACTAAGCACTCAAAACTGTTTTGACGTGCGAGGATGGCGGAATCGGCAGACGCGCTAGTTTGAGGGGCTAGTGCCAGAGATGGCGTGGGGGTTCAAATCCCCCTCCTCGCACCACTCCTCGCATTATTCTTGACGCTCTCCCAACAGTTGTGCCAATATCTGCGGGCTAAGTCAGATCCTCGGCTCTCTTTAGAAAGGACAACTTGGACGGATCAACTAAGGGCTCGGCTAGATCAAACCTGTCGGGCCCTTTTTTATTGACTAATCATGAGAACAAAACAACGGGACAAAAAGAAGCGCGGCCGGACTGTACGAGCCACCAAACCAAAGTTCTCCAAGAAGGCGAAGGATTCGGTCCGCACAACCGAGCTACAGAACCGGCGCTTTCTAGATCTCATTCAGGGACTTGACACTATAGTCTGGGAAGCTGATGCGGCTACCTGGCAGTTCACCTTCGTGAATCAAAGGGCTGAGAGCATCTTAGGCTATCCTATCGAGCAGTGGCTCACGGAGCCAGACTTTTGGGCCAAACACATTCATCCTGAGGACCGCCAGGAAGCCGTAGCCTACTGTCGAACTGCAACGTTGCAAGGTAAGGATCACGAGTTTGAATACCGTGCCGTAGCGGCAGATGGTCGCGTGGTCTGGCTCCGCGACATCGTCCATGTGGTTAAGGACGATAAGGGCCAAGTGCAGCAACTTCGTGGCGTCATGGTGGACATCACCGAGCGCAAGCAGGCGGAGGAAAAGCTCCAACACAGTCTAGAGCACATTCGCGCCCTTCAGGACATTAATTTTGCCATCACATCCACTTTGGATCTTCGCGCCGTCTTGGAGGTCCTGTTCGAAAAAATCGATCTTTTCCTCCCCTATGCCGCCGTCACCGTCAGATTATTAAACCCGGAGACCCAGGAGCTAGAGCCCATCGCCTGTTGGAATATCGACGAGCAAGAATGGAAAGCGGCCACCGCGGTTGGCGGTGGTGTAGGGAGGATGCTTGCCGAGGATAACCTCCCCGTCATGGTTCGTAACGCTCAAACAGACCCTCGATCGCTGGCTTCTGAGTTTCTGCGCAAGCAAGGCTTGGTCTCTTATCTTCGAGTGCCGCTCACCGCTAGAGGAGAGGTCTTTGGGGTTCTCACCTTTTTTACAAAAGAAGAGCATGAATTTACAGCCGATGAAGTTGAGTTCTTGACTATCCTTGCAAGCCAAGCAGCCATAGCGATTCACAATTCTCAGCTCCATGAGCAGACCAAGAAACAGGCAGTTCAACTGGAAAAAGCGAGCAAGGTCAAAGATGAGTTCCTCGGCTTCGTGTCTCATGAGCTTAGAACACCCGTGAACGCCATTATGGGCTACACGGACATGATAAAGGATAGAATATTGGGAGAGATCAGCGCGGAACAGGAGAAGGCCCTGGCAAAAGTCATAGGCCGCTCCAAAAACCTCTTAGGCATGATCAACAGCTTGTTGGAGGCAACCAGAGTGGAAGCAGGGGCGGTCAAAGTGGCAATGAAGGAGGTGCGTCTGGGAGATTTTCTGGGCGAGCTTAGGTCCGCTTACGACATCCCTTTGGATAAAGAGCTGACTCTGACTTGGGACTATCCTTCCGACTTGCCGGTGATGAAGACCGACCGGGAGAAGCTTCGGCATATCCTGGAGAATCTTATCAACAACGCCATCAAATTCACGGAAAGAGGTTCTGTGACCGTCACCGCCCGACATCTTCCCGAATCCAAAAAGGTGGCATTCAAGGTCATGGATACGGGAATGGGTATTCCGACAGAATCGGTGCCGTCTATTTTTGAAATGTTCCGCCAGGTAGACGATTTCAACGCCCGCTCTCCCGGCGGTGTCGGATTAGGCCTTCATATTGTAAAAAAATTCACCGAGATGCTTGCAGGCAGGATTGAGGTAGAGAGTCAGCTTGGTAGGGGCTCGACGTTTACAGTAACGATACCGTGCTCACCATATACGTAATACGTAGAAACAGCACATGAGCTTTAAGTTCCTGGCTTCTAGTTAGGAGCAAACTAGAAACTCACAACCAAGAACTAAAGACTTTCATTTTTTTTAAATCCATACTTCTCCCACTTCCCCAAAACTTTTTCTTGGATTTCCTTCGGCCAGAGATTTTCCAAAGTCGCCTTCACCGGTATCGACTCCGGCGGCCAATCCTTGGGCCACGTGCAGTCGAAGATGACGCCTGCCGCATCGCCGAGGAGCCTCTCCTTCGGCGGAAGAAAGGGAAGCAGCACAGGAAAACCCGGGATGTGACTGACTGGATGAATTCCATTGACCGGATGGCACTTGGTCGTGACGGCGTGGAGAACTTCGTCCATGTTCGTAGGGTCGACATCTGCATCTACGACAACAATATAATAGGTGAAGAGTCCGGGCTTGGTGGCCCAAATCGAATGAGCCACTCGCTTCGCGAAATTAATGAAAGGCGTCTCAGTGGAAACCACCGCCATGTGACCCACCGCATAGGGAGGGTAATAAACTCCTTTAATCGGCAGGCCAAGCTTTCTCAGCTCGGCGTAAACCTCAGCGCTCTTGATCAAAGCGGTGACGGTCTGGGATTCATGAATGGGCATGCCCATATTAGAGAAGGTAAGAATGGGGTCGTCGCGATAGGTGATCGCATGGACGCGGAAGACGGGCTTGGGAGAGGACTTGCCCGCTTCATAGCCCATATACTCGCCAAAGGGGCCTTCAGTTTTGCGCTCATGGGGGAGGACCTCACCTTCGAGAACAATTTCTGCCGTCGCTGGAACCTCGAGATCTAGAGTCTCGCACTTGACCAGAGGAATCGGCTCTCCTTGCAGGCCGCCGGCGATGTCCGCCTCATTGACATAAGGAGGAAGCTGCACGCAGCTCACGATTGGAACGACGGGTTGCGCGCCGATCGCCACCGCCGCGGGCAGCGGCAAATTTCTCGCCTCGCACTTCTGATACATTTGACCGATATGCTGCTGCAAAGGGAAGAGACATCCCAGCGTATTCCGATCCTGGATCATCAGGCGATACATCCCCCAATTCACCCACGAGCTGTCCGGATCCTTGGTGATCACCGTATGCCAGGTACCGATGTAGCGGCCGCCATCTCCTCCATGGATCAGCGGAGACGGAAATTTGAGCAGGTCGACGTCCTTTCCTGAAAGGATATTTTCCTTGCACGGCCCGTTTTTCACCAGAGTTGGCTTGATCGGTTTCTCCTTGCGCTCGAGATAGTGATCCATGATCCCTCGAAGAGGCGTATCGGGCGCTAGTCCCAGAGCCATGGCCATGCGCGCGTAAAGTGAATGGCCCGGCCTCCTGCTCGGGCCAAGAGACGCACCCAGAGCGCGAAATCCCTTGGGATAATCTCTGACGTTCTCAAAGAGAACCGCGGGGCCGCCGATGTCATAACAGCGCCGGATGATCGCTCCCATTTCGAGATTCCAATCGACCTCCTCTTGAACGCGCTGAATCTCTTCGTGTTGTTCCAGAAGCGCAACAAATTCCCTTAGATCTCGGACAGCCATAGACATTCCTCGCTATTTTTCGAATCCGGACATCTCCTGAAGACGCAATAGGCAAACTTGTGACAGAAGCCCCCTACCTTGTCAACTTAATCGGCTCGACTACGAGCCCTCTCACCCCCTGGATATTTACGCTGGACAAAAAAGCCCTTCTGGTTTAAATTAGCGGCTTGTTTGACCGAAAGGGGGAGAGCGTATGGCAGATCCAAGCAAATTGACCACGACGCAAGCTTCAAATGTCGGTGCCTACTTAGGTCCGGGAACCAAGATCAACGGGAAGCTCCTTTTCGAAGGAACCGCGTCGATCGACGGGGAGATTGAAGGTGAAGCTCTGATCCATGGCAATGTGACCGTTGGCGAGCGGGCAACCATCAAAGGGAAAATCGCCGCCACATCGATCCTTGTCAAAGGAAAGGTCATGGGTGATATCCAGGCCGACAAGGTCGAGATTCAGCCGCCCGGAGTCGTCGCCGGCGACATCACCACACAGAGCCTGATCATCGGGGACGGCGCGATCTTCGACGGCCAATGCGCGATGAAAAAGGAAAAGGAAGGAAAGGTCTTGCCTCTAAGACAGGAAGCTTCGGGAGGAAGCGCCAAAGAAAGTTCATCCTAAAAAATCAATCTTTGACAAGCAGCGGGACTAGCTTCCGCTCTTTCGCCGCGACTAAACCGCGAGCCGTGATGCGGAGCGATGGAAGAGTCACGAAGGTAAGAAAACAGAGAGCGTAGATGGGCTTAACAAACCGCGAGCCTCTCTCCCTCAGGCAGCGGTGAATCCGGTTAAGCCCTTTTGCCACCTCCAGCCAAGGCTCAAGCGAAAAGAGACCTCCCACCGGAAAGTCGATTTTCTCCAATACTTCTCCCC
>VBLN01000440.1:0-2751 GCA_005878685.1 Deltaproteobacteria bacterium
AAACCTACCAGATTGAGAACAAAGTAGACAACAAAAAACAGAACAACGAAAGCGACAGCTTTGAGGACAGCGGGAGAGAACTTCCAATAACCTTTCCACAGGGCTGCTACTGGATCATCATACCGAATTGCGGCCATGAAACCAAGGAAGAGCCCCAACAAAGAAAAGCTCTCGCGAAAAAGTCCCCTAAAATAACCCCGCAAGGCAAAGAGGAATAGAATGAGAACCAGGACTGGATCGACGGTGTTCACCGACGGGGTCCGCCGCCCTTTGGAAAAGATTGAACGTCACTCCGCTTCAAAAACTTTAGCCCTGTTCAACCGCCAACATCTCTCTGGCGAGCTCGTTGACCCTTTTGCCCTCAGCCCGACCGGCGATCTTAGGCATGATCTGTTTCATCACCCTACCCAAGTCCTGGATCCCTGTAGCGCCGACCTGATCAATGGAGCTACGGATCAAAGTGCGAACCTCATCTTCGGTCAAGGCCTGCGGCAGAAACCCACGCAGGATTCCTAGTTCCGCCTCCTCCTTCTCCACCAGATCATGCCTTCCGCCTTTGCGAAATTGTTCGATCGAATCCAGCCCCTGCTTACAAAGAGAGCTTATAGCCTTTAGTACCTCTTCCTCGGTCAAGTCCCTGCGTTCCTTGATCTCCTCGTTATGAAGGGCCGCCAGAAGAAACCGCAACGTGGAAAGCGTTAAGCGATCTCCACTCTTCATGGCGGCTTTCGTAGCCTCTTGAATTTGGGCCTTTAGCCCCATTGCATTAATGCGTGATGGATAAGAAATCTACGAAAAGAAAAAACGCGGGATCTAGACGTAATGGGTACGGGCCCGCCTTAAGGCTCTCTTCTTTGCAGCGATCATCTTCTTTTTTCTCTTCACACTGGGCTTCTCATAATGTTCCCGCTTGCGCAGCTCTGCCAATATGCCGGCCTTCTCGCACAGCTTTTTGAAGCGTCGGATAGCGCTCTCGATGGACTCGTTGTCTCGCACCCGGATCCCGGTCATGGATAGATATCACCCCCGCTCTGCTCTTTGCTTGCTCACACCAGGACTCAAACACTGAATTCTATCCCATTTACCGCTCAAGTCAAGCCAAGAAGAGACAAACTTGAATCCTATGGACAAGATAGATAAGACGAGGATGCCATTGGAGCATTGCATCGGTCGGAACGAAAAAAGGAATTTTATTGTCCCCGTTCACCTCTCCTTTTCTGCTTTCTCTAGAGCTAAAAGCTACCGCTTAGCCCCAACAGGGTAAGGCAGTTGATCCGGCAACGCCAAACACGACTTTTGTAGCCGGCCGATTTCTATTAGCGAACGCCGAGACTCTCCCTGATGTGCTTTACATAGGAAATAAATCTGGCGTCGTCTCGGACAGCGGACGTTCGAGGCCGCGGCAGATCAATTTCCACGATCTCGGATATCTTCCCAGGGCGCGGTGTCATGACGATCACCCGGTCTCCGAGGAAAACCGCCTCAGGAATACTGTGGGTGATAAAAAGAACCGTCTTTTTGGCCTCGCTCCAGATGCGCACGAGCTCCAGGTTCATTTCATCCCGCGTGATGGCGTCCAGGGCCCCAAACGGTTCGTCCATGAGCAGCAGAGGCGGATTGTGGATGAGGGCGCGGCTGATGGAGACTCTCTGTTGCATTCCTCCCGATAACTCGTGGGGGTACTTCTCTTCGAAACCCTTGAGCCCGGCGAGCTCAAGCAGCTCCATGGCCCGCTGCCGGTGGGTCTTCACATTCAACCTTCGTGCCTCGATCTGGAGCAAGACATTGTCGATCGTTTTTCGCCACGCCAGCAGGACCGGCGACTGGAAGACGATCCCGACATTGGTCAGAGGAGCGCGGACCTGTGCTCCGGCCACGCGAATCGTTCCGGCCGTCGGCGTTAGCAGACCGGCCGTAAGCTTGAGGAGCGTGGTCTTCCCGCATCCGCTGCGGCCTACTACGGTGACGAACTCGCCTTCGTGAACCGTGAAGGACACCTCCGCCAGCGCCACGACCTCGGTGGAGCCTGAGTTATAGGTCTTCTCTACCCGAAGGTACTCAATCAGATCCACCAAAAGAGCCCTTCTACATGCCCGGGCTCTTCTTGATGAACTGATTTGTGTAAATGATCTTGTAATCGACAGCCGGCGAAATGCCGAAATACTTATTGGCGATCTCGGTAGACTGTTTCATCATGGACTCTTTCATGTACCCCAGCCCGGACTGCGCGGTCTCAGCGTCTTGGATGTCACTCAGACCGTCCTGCATCTCGGCCCAGTCTTTGGGGTTTTTAATCGACCAAGCCCAGGCGGCGAAAAGCGCGTCGAGGAACCTCTGCACCTGGTCGGGATTGTTTTTAATCCGCTCCTCTTGCGTCTGGAGCACGTGGCCGTACGTGTTCAGTCCCATATCCTTGAAGAAGAGAAATTTTATCTTCTTTCCCTCGCGCTTGCCGATGACCGCCATCCTGGGAATACTGGAGCCGCGGGCCCCCGCGATGAAGTCGATCTTCCGCTCCAGCAGCGCAGGAGTGCGCACAGCAGGTTCCATAGTCTTGATGACGACTTTCTTGTGGTCGAAGCCGGCGGCCGCCGCCAGGGCCGGCAACAAGATAAAGCCAAAGTCAGAGGGCGTCGTCCCATAGCTTTTACCCTCGAGGTCCTTAGGCGTCTTGATGCCCGATTCTTCCAAGAAGATGTAGCCACCTCCCTGGAAGACCATCCCCACACCGATGGCGCGGTTCTTGCCGCC
>VBLN01000440.1:2789-6386 GCA_005878685.1 Deltaproteobacteria bacterium
TTTGGTATCGACAAACTGTGCCGGCTGAAGCGAGCCGTTGCCCGAGAGGAATCTGACCTCCAGGCCCTTATCTTTGAAGAGCCCCTTGTCGCGTGCCACGTAGAAAGGCACGTGCTTGCCGCCAATGATCCAGTCGAGCTGAACCGTCACCTGCTCGGACGCGGCGCGCTGGGGGCTGGCGGAAATAAGGGCTGCAGCGATGATGAATGGGAGGCCCACTCTGCCAAATCTGATTCTCATAAGTTGCTCCTTTCGCTTTTATAATAAACCGACTTCAAAGCTCCGTCGGCTGAATGCCACGGCGCCAGGGCATCAGCATTCTTTCCAAACCGACAATAATCCCAAATAGCGCCAGGGACATGACTGAAAGAACGATGATCGAAGCGAAGATGAGCGCGGCATTGAGATTATTATTTCCTATGATGATCAGATATCCCAACCCCTGCTGCCCTGCCACAAATTCGGCCACCACGGCGCCGATGACTGCTAAGGCAATGGAGGCCTTGAATCCAGCAAACAGGTACGGCACCGAGTTGGGGAAACGGATCTTCCTGAACTCGGTCCACTGGCTCATTCCCATCGTCTTCGCCAGGTCGAGCATCTCGGATCCAATTTGAGAAAACCCGACCACCGAGTTGACCAGCATTGGAAAGAAAGCGACAAGAAAGGTAATCGTGGCTTTGGACCAGATACTGTCGATGCCGAGCCAGACCAGAATCAGCGGCGCGATGGCTATCCGGGGCACGGAACCAAGCACCACAAGCGAGGGATAGACCGTGAGCCAGAGAAAGCGGGAGTAAACGATACCAAGTCCGGCGCCGATCCCGACTATAGCCCCGATAAGAAAGCCGAGAAGCGTCTCATAGAAGGTCGGCAGGGTATGGGCGAGGATGAATCCTCCCCGTTTTCCGAACTCTTCGATAATAGCCCACGGCGTAGGAAGAAGGTAGCTAGGTATGCGCAAAAGCGGGACAAGCAGCTGCCATAGGACGGCAAGACCGAGAAAAAAAAGGATCGACCACTTAGCGCTTCCGGAATGCGTCCTGCCGGCTACAGCGCCGTCGTTCATTGAACCTCCCAAGTGCCGTCTACCCAATACCATCTGACAAGTCAAGGGAAAGAAAATTGGTTCCTGCTTCGCAATTCCGGACCCAAACTATAAGCCTTTCTTTTGGACGTGCTTCTGCTATTTTCTTAGCTGTATGTCGGTGCTGCGACTCATTCAGTTTCGAGCAGGCTACAATCTTCCGGTCCACGTGGCTATCGAGATGAGCCGGTTTGCGCCATGGCCTTGAGGTGGAGTTTGAATACACACCTGGTTCCAATTATCTCATCGAAGCCCTCAAGGACGGGAAGTTTGAGATCGCCCACACTGCGGCGGACGACCTCGTGGCGGATGTGGAGGCAGAGGCTGGTCATTCGGATCTCTTCCTCTTCATGGGGATTTTTAGCGGCCTGCTGAGCCTGGTGGGATCGCCTGAAAATCCGGACATCCCTTCACTACAGGGCAAATCTCTTGGCGTCGACGCTAGGACCTCAGGCTTTGTGTTTCTTTTGGAGAAGAGGCTTCGCTCCGTGGGTTTTGGTCCAGGGGATTACGTGCTGCTGGAGGCGGGCGGTCTGGAAAAGCGCTTCCGGGCGCTCCTGGAAGGGAAGTTCGCCGCGACAATCCTTAGTCCCCCTTATGTGGAAGAGGCCCTGGAAGTTGGCTGTCATTTGCTTGCCCGGCCGGACGAGCTGATCCCTGTCTATCAGGCCACCTGCGGGATCGCCCGAAGAAGCTGGGCGAAGAAGAATCATGACCTGCTAGTGAGGTACATCCTGGCCTACGTGGAGGCGACGAGATGGTGCTTTGATCCGAAGAATCGGCAAGCCTGCCTGGATCTCCTCATGAAGCACAACGGAATCAAGCTCTCTTCGGCGGAAAAGACTTTAGACGCGCTTTTAGATCCTAAAAACGGCCTTTATCCCAACGCCGAACTCAACCTTCCAGGCATCGCCGCTGTCCTGGAACTCCGCGCTGAATTGGGCTATCTAAAGCGCCCCATCCCTCAGCCTGACAAGTACTTGGATCTCTCCTATTATCAAACGGCTCTCAAGTGAGAGAAATTTCTTACGACACAGTTGCGACCAGCGCCGGGAGCCAACCTCAGCAGCCAGTCTTTCAATCATAGCGTAGCCTGTCAGCCGAGCCAGGTCCTCTCCCGCCCGCCGTGGACTATTCACTCGAAAGTGTGAACCTGACAACAGGACATGGCTTCATCTCTTCCTCTGTCTAACTTTCCAGAACTTCTCTGGAAAGTCGGAGATAATCCCGTCGACTCCTAGAGCGAGAAATTTCTCCATCTCGCTGACTTCGTTGACCGTCCAGACAAGGGTTTTGACTCCGAGCTCTCCGGCTTGCTCGATGAGGTCCCGGCTGATGCAGTCTTTATGCAGGTGTAGGGAATGGGCCCTGACCTTCCAGGCGAGCTGGAGCGGCTCCTCTTTCATCCCCTTGCGGTACAGAATTCCAATGCGCGCGTCGGGAGCTAGCTCGCGAATCCGCTGCAGCGTGCGAAAATCAAACGATGAGAGCAGGGCGCGCTCGAAGTAGTCGTAGTGACTCAAGGTAAAGAGAATCTTAAGCTCGATGCCCAGCGGTCCTTTAGGAATCGTTTTAATATCTAAGAGCACGTCCGCCTTACCCGCGACGATCTCCATCGCTTCCTCTAGGGTAAGGATCCTCTCTCCCTTGAAGGATTTTTTGAGCCAAGCCCCTATGTCAAGCTTCTTGAGTTGCTGGAGATTTTTGCTCTTGACCCAGCCGCTTGTTTTGGCAGTCCGATTCAAACGTTCATCATGGAACACAACCACGTGCCCATCTTTGGAGAGCTGGCAGTCCATCTCGATCATGTCCGCCTGCGCCTCAATCGCTTTTTCAAAGGCGATGCGGGTATTTTCTGGGTAGGAACCAGAAGAGCCCCGGTGAGCAATCTTGATGAAGCCGGCCATTCTGCCTTAAGCCCGACGAAAAAGAATTTCTATCGTGATCGTTAGACCCAATCCAGCCTTGCCTTATCAGCCGCCGCAAAGCGGCCATGCCTGCGCCAGCTTCGGGACAGAAGAAAAGACCCTCCGAGCGAGCTACTTCATCGATCTCGGCAACCATCTCTTGATCGCTGACGCTGAGCGCTGTTCCCCGGCTCTCACGGAGCACCTGAAGTATAAGGAAGTCTGCCACTGCCTGAGGCACTCTCAATCCCGCAGCAATCGTTCGGCCACTCGCCCAAGGCTCCGCTCTCTCCTTCCCTTCGTTGAACGCACGCACAATCGGCGCACAGCCATCTGCCTGAACCGAGACCATCCGGGGCCGCTGCGAATCGATCCAGCCCACGTCCTCCAACTCTTTAAAGCCTTTCCACATGCCGATCAATCCGGTCCCTCCTCCGGTAGGATAGATGATCACATTGGGGAGTTCCCAGTTAAGCTGCTCGGCAATCTCGAATCCCATCGTCTTCTTTCCCTCGAGACGGTAGGGTTCTTTGAGAGTGGAGACGTCAAACCAGCCCTCTCTCTCTTTCCGCTCGGCGACCAGCCTCCCGCAGTCATCGATAA